>JALNVE010000229.1 GCA_023227695.1 Paludibacteraceae bacterium | reverse complement strand
CTTACTACCGCAAGCTTAAAGCTCATCGGGTAGTCTTTTTGTGAACGTCTAACGTACTGTCTTTCTTTTCCTTTCATATTCGTTACTTTTTTGTTGTAACGCTATTTCAGGACGTGACATTTAGATCATCCTCTACCAATTTTTTAATTTCAGCAGGTTCATTCACAATAAATTCCGCATTATGTTCCTTCAGAAAGGCGACAGACCTGAAGCCCCAAGCTACGGAGATACACCTCAAGCAAGAATTACGAGCTGTGGCCAAATCCACGTCCGAATCGCCCACATAAACGCACTCCTGCTTTTCGCTCTGGAGAAGACGCATGGCCTCTACCACCATGTCGGGTGCCGGTTTTTTGGAGATGCCGGCTGCCTCGTTTTCGCCCAAGGCAACGGATATGTATTTTGAAAAATACTCCTCGTTCAACTTCTTTACATCACAATCGGGTTTGTTGGAGACAATCGCCATCTTATAGTTGGCCGTAGAGAGCTCTGCCAAAAGGTCGCAAATACCCAAATATGGACCCGTATGATCCTTACAATGAGCCGAATAATATTCTTTGAAGGTGGTCAAAACCTCATCAACCGTCTGCTTCGTAGAGTCTTGAGGTACAGCCCTCTCTATCAGCTTTCTAACGCCATTTCCGACAAACTGACAAACCTCCTCTTTTGTGCGAATAGGCATTCCATGTTCATTTAAAGCATAATTCGTAGCATAAAAAAGATCGTCCAACGAATTCATCAGGGTTCCGTCCAAATCAAAAATTAGCGTTGTATATTTTGTCATTTTAAATCTATTTTTTTATAGCTGATACAATTAACACAAATTATTTAGGGGCATATCAATAACGTTATATTGTCATAGACGATCAACGAGAAAAGAACGCCTATCACTCCTCTTCTTCCTCATTATCAGCATGGGCAATGTTCCAATGCTTCATGGCCATGCTCATATCGCCCATCTTTGAATAGGCATCGCCTAGCAGTTCGTGCGCCATCTTATGGTCAGGTTTGAGAGAGACGGCCTTCGACAAATCGGTCAGAGCACCCTCATAGTTTTGCAGGCCCAAGCGGTTCTTGCCCCGGTTGTAGACCGTTTTGAAGAGCGTAGGACTGAGCTTCACAGCGGCTGTCAAACTCTTCTCTGCCTCCATGAAATCGCCTTCGTCGAACAGCGTGACACCTCGGCGCACCAAGGCATCCACATTCTTTGGATTAAGGAATATCGCCTTGTCAAAATTGGCCAACGCCGCCTTTGCATTCTTCAGTTTGACAATGCACTCATTACCCATCAGGTAATACTCGTGAGACATCTCAGCAAACTTCTTTCGTTGCGCCTCTTTTTCCTCACGCAAAGTTTTGACTTTTTCTTCTAACTGATTTATAACGCCTAACTTACGACGAATAAAGCGTTTTGCCAAAGGTTTCTCAATATCGTATCGGGAATGGATGGCTTGAAAGAAATCATCTATCATTCCGTCGAAATCACGCTCGTTAAATTTGCGCACAGCCTCACCATAAAGAATGTCGGCCTTCGCCTCTTTCAAGGCTTTGTCTATCATCAGTTTGTCGTTGTACTTCTTGGAGAAGTCGACCACCTCACGACTCACAAAAACATCGGCCTGACTGATCTGACGTTTCAGCATCAAGCCCTCGAGCGACTTACAGCGGCTCAGCGCCACATAGGTCTGCCCGGCAGCAAAAACGCCTCCCGTAAGGTCCACTATCACCCTATCGAAGGTCAAGCCCTGGCTCTTATGAACCGTGATAGACCAAGCCAAACGAATCGGATATTGCGTGAAGGTTCCAAGCACCTCCTCCTTAATCTTGTTTTCAGCCTCGTCGTAATAGTAACGGATATTCTCCCAACTATCCATCTCGACGAGATTTTCTTTACCATCTTCCAACAACACATAGATTCGATTCTCCTCGTCTATGTGCGAAATGATACCGATTGTACCATTGTACCAGCGTTTTTCCTTGTCGTTTTTAACGAAAAGGACCTGCGCATTCTCCTTCAGCTCCAAGATACGCTGCGTAGGCAAGGCACTCTCGGGAAAATCGCCCTGAATAACGCCGTTATAGCTGAACGATTCGCCCGGCAATGCCGACAGCTTGCTCTCGTTGATGTAATCGACCGTATCGCGCTTGGTGGCCAAAGTGACAACGAAGTCCTCATCGCCCGTGAACTTATTCAAGCGGCACTCGTGATTGAGGGCCGACAAATCGGCTGTCGTAACGCTGTTGACCCTGATATGGTCCAGCATTCGGATGAAATGCTCGTCGTTCTGACGATAGACCTTCTGCAGCTCAATCGTCACCAACTGCGTCTCGCGAAAGACATTAGCCGAGAAAAAATATGCATTGGGATAAAAGCGGGACAAAATCTGCTTCTGGTCTGATGGAACTACGGGTTCCAACTGGTATAAATCGCCCACAAACAGAAGCTGTTTGCCTCCGAAAGGGAGACGCATGTTATGTGAATAGACACGTAACACCTTGTCTATAAAGTCAATCATATCGGCACGCACCATCGAAATCTCATCGATGATAATCAGTTCTGCCTTCTCTATGATTTTGATTTTCGCCTTTGTGTATTTAAGGAATTCAAAGATACGGTTGTTCTTCAGACTCAGGTCTGGATCGTCAGGCATCATCGGACGAAACGGCATCTTGAAGAAAGAGTGGATGGTAACGCCACCTGCATTGATGGCAGCTACGCCTGTCGGTGCCAAAACGATATGACGTTTGTTCACCTTCTCACAGATATACTTCAGAAATGTGGATTTACCCGTACCAGCCTTTCCCGTAAGAAAAACCGACTGGTTTGTATGCGCAATGAGATTCAAAGCGTTCTGAAACTCAGGATTATCCGTATCTATCTGTGAAATCATATAAAAATGCTAAATGCCTTGCAAAGATAAAAGGTTTATACGAGACAACACACGAAAAAATCTTAAAAGGCTGCCAAAGGCAGCAAGCGATTAAACCAATTGGCCTAATTGGTTTTTTGCCTTCGGCAAAAAAAAACGGACGACACAAATAAATGTGCCGTCCGTTCTAGAATATAAATTTAAAATCTTGGAAACTATTCGAACATACTTTTGAATCTAGCGAAGAAATTCTTCTTTGCAGTCTCCGTTGGCTTCATGCTTTCAGATTCCTGAAGTTTCTCGAATATCTTACGCTCGTCTTTCGTTGGATTCTCAGGGATGTAAACACCGATATTAACCAAAAGGTCACCGTTACCATAATTGTTCACGCTAGGCAATCCCTTACCTTTCAAACGCAAAACCTTACCAGGTTGTGTTCCTGGATCGATCTTAACCTTTGCCTTACCATCAACCGTAGGGATCTCAATGGTACCTCCGTTGATAACCAAAGGAACAGTCAACAAAGCGTTATAGATCAAATCGTTTTCATCCCTCAACAACTCTGGATGTGGCTCCTCTTCTATCACAACGTACAAATCTCCGTTGATACCGCCGTGACGAGCTGCATTACCTTTTCCTCTTAAAGGAATCTGCATGCCCTCCATTACACCAGCAGGAATCTTCAAAGTGATGATCTCCTCTTCTGTAAGCACACCTTCACCACTGCAATGAGCGCATTTCTTAGTGATAATTTTACCTTCACCACCACAAGTAGGACAAACGGACTGAGTCTGCATTCTACCCAAAATGGTATTCTGTATACGAGTCACAGTACCTGTACCGTTACAAGTTGTACAAGTAGAGTAGTTATTGCCTTCAGCACCCGTACCGTTACAGTTTTTGCAGGCAACATGTTTACGAACCTTGATTTTCTTCTCTACTCCGGTAGAAATCTCCTTCAATGTCAACTTCACACGTACACGAAGGTCAGAACCCTTGCGAGTACGCTGGCCTCCGCCGCCACCACCAAAACCGCTGAATCCTCCAAATCCCCCGAAACCGCCGAAGCCACCCTGGCCTCCAAAGATATCGCCGAAACGAGAGAAGATATCCTCCATAGACATACCGCCGCCACTGAAGCCTCCGGCTCCAGCACCACCGTTTACGCCGGCATGACCGAATTGGTCGTAACGTCTACGCTTCTCAGCGTTACTAAGCACCTCGTAAGCCTCAGCAGCCTCCTTAAAATTCTCCTCAGCCTCTTTATCACCTGGATTTTTATCGGGGTGAAATTTGATGGCCATCTTACGATATGCCTTCTTTATTTCATCGTCACTTGCCGTTTTAGAAACGCCAAGCACTTCATAATAATCTCTTTTTTCCATCATCTCTTTATTTTCAAATTGCAGCCTTTCGGCCAATCTTGAGATTTTGTTCAAAAGCCTCAACGGCATTTTGAATAAATTTTCCTATAAATAAGTTTCCTTTCGGATCGGAATTATTCGCCAATAACAACTTTTGAAAAACGGATCACCTTGTCGTTCAACATGTAACCCTTCTGAGTACAATCAACAATCTTACCCTTCAACTCAGATTTTGGAGCTGGGATGGTAGTAATAGCCTCATGATATTCTGTATCGAAATCCATGCCTTCTGTCTCGATTGCTTTCACACCTTTAGAAGATAAGAAATTCATCAACTTATTGTATATAAGATTCACACCCTCCCTAATTCCTTTAACAGAATCAGAGTTTTCCATTGACTTGTTGGCACGTTCAAAGTCATCGACCAAAGGAAGAATGTCTACCAAGATATTCTCACCAGCCGACTTGATCAATTCAGATTTCTCCTTTAAAGTACGTTTTCTGTAATTATCAAACTCAGCAAATAATCTCAAATAATCCTCATGCATTGTCTGACATTTAGCTTCTAATTCAGCCAATTTGTCAGCATCAGACTTTTCTTCTGTCTGTGCATCATCAGCTTGAGATTGAGTATCTTCAGCTTGTTCTTGAAACTCATCTTTACCTATAATATCCTTTTCTTCAGCACTTTGAGCTTTTTGCTCTTTATCTTTGTTTTCCATAAAAAGAATGTTTTTTCTTATATTTTAGAATCATAATAAATTGCTCTTTCTTAAGAGCAAAAGGTTTGCCATTGATAAAAAGAGACAAAAATGGCAGAAAAAATCCAGAAAGAGTTGAAATTTTGGCAGAGTGTGGCACAAAGTACCACCGATTGGGGGTCAGTAGAAATTTAGTGGAGAAAAGCATAAATATTGGCGATACGGAATAGGAAGAACTTCTTATCTACGACCCCACGCAGATTAGCCCTGAAAAGTTTGATTTTCGCATTGAAAGACTCAGCCATTGCATTAGAAGACCGAT
>JALNVE010000228.1 GCA_023227695.1 Paludibacteraceae bacterium | reverse complement strand
TCTTACTACCGCAAGCTTAAAGCTCATCGGGTAGTCTTTTTGTGAACGTCTAACGTACTGTCTTTCTTTTCCTTTCATATTCGTTACTTTTTTGTTGTAACGCTATTTCAGGACGTGACATGAGGAAGAATAAAAAAAGGTAGCGATTATCGCTACCTTTTTTTTCAAGTAATCAATCCTTACTGATTAAATACCTTATTCTTTCCTACTGTTGCTATGAACTCCTTTAAATAGAATGGCTCGAAGTAAGCCACATCCTGGAATTCTTTATCTTGATAAGCCTTTTCAGACAATTCAACCATATCTATTGCCAATGGACAAATATCATCCAAAAATTCAACATTCTCACGTGATAATGCTTTTCTGCACTTATTCGCACCGTTGCCGAAGCAAATCATCTTCTCCGTTCTATCCAAATATGAATTCTCATCAATGATATCAGCACTTGTCTCTTTTACCTGTTTTAGATTGCTATCGAACAATGCAGTATAAACCTCCATTCTTCTTGCGTCAATCATCGGACATAGCAATGCGCGAGCCTCGGCCTTTCCCATCTTCACTACGTGATTGGCCATTGTCTGCAAAGTATTCACAGCGATCAAAGGTACATCCATTCCGTAACACAAGCCTTTACAGGTTGAAACGCCAATACGCAAACCTGTATACGAACCTGGTCCGCAGCTAACGGCCACTCCTTCAATCTTCACACCCTCTTTCTTAACATAACCCATCAACTCATCAAGGTACTTTGTCAACAATACAGAGTGATTCTGTCCTTCAAAATTTTCCTTATGCCATACAACCTTGCCATCGCAAGAGAGAGCCACCGAACAAACTTCAGTTGATGTCTCTACGTTTATTAATGCTGCCATTCGAATATCAAATAATAAAGTAGCACAAAAGTACATTAATTTGGTGCCTTTTCTATCAAAAGACAAAATTAAAAATTAAATTTGTACATAATTTCTTAATAAAAACAGAAAGATATGGTATTGTCAATGACAGGGTTCGGAAAAGCGACATGCGAAGTAGAGAACAAAAAAATAACCATAGAGATCAAGTCTCTAAACAGCAAACAATTAGACTTATCAACAAGAGTTCCTAATGTCTTTAAGGAAAAAGATCTTGAACTTAGAAACGTGATTTCTCAAAGACTTGAGAGAGGTAAGGTTGATTTAAGCATCTACATTGAGAATGTAGGAAAAGAGACTTCAGCTCAGTTGAATCTCCCTATCATTGAAGGATATTACAACCAGATAATAGAAGTATCTAAAAAGCTAAACATCCCTCAACCAACAGAGTGGTTCCAAACTTTACTCAGAATGCCAGACACAATGAAGTGTGAAATGCAGGAAGTGGATGAAGAAGAGTGGAACGCTGTTCGCAAAACTTTCGACGCTGCCGTTGATGGTCTTATTTCATTCAGAAAGAAAGAGGGATCATCTCTCAGAAACGTTTTCAACGAGAAGATAAGTAACATTAGTAACCTTATGGTTGAAATTGATCCTTTCGAGAAAGAGCGTATAGAGAAGATCAAAGATCGCATCCAAGACAATCTTGCCAAGTTACAAGACATTGACTTCGACAAGAATCGTTTTGAACAAGAATTAATATACTATATAGAGAAGTTGGATATAAATGAAGAGAAACACAGATTATCTCAACACCTCACCTACTTCAAAGAAACAATGGATGCTGAAGGTTCTTCAGGTAAGAAATTGGGCTTTATAGCTCAAGAGATTGGCCGTGAAATCAACACCCTCGGTTCTAAGTCAAACCACTCCGAGATGCAGAAAATCGTCGTTAAGATGAAGGACGAATTAGAACAAATCAAAGAACAGGTTTTGAACGTATTGTAAAAGATCCCAACAACATAGGAAAAAAAAGAGACGCGAACTATTCACGTCTCTTTTTGTAACCATAAAAATACAAACTATCATGTCTAAAGGAAATCTCATCATATTCTCCGCCCCTTCTGGTTCAGGAAAATCAACATTAATCAATTATCTCATGTCCATCATGGACTGTTTCGAATTTTCCATTTCAGCCACCAGTCGTGCACCAAGAGGAACCGAAGTGAACGGAAAAGAGTATTACTTCTTAACTCCCGAAGAATTCAAGTCCAAAATTGCCAATAACGAGTTTTTGGAATGGGAAGAGGTTTATACCAACAAATTCTACGGAACACTCAAAAGCGAGGTTAATCGCATTAACGCTGCAGGCAAAGTGGCTCTTTTTGATGTAGATGTTGTTGGCGGACTCAACATCAAGAAGTTCTACGGTGAACGTGCACTCTCTGTTTTCATCCAGCCACCAAGCATTGCCGAGTTAAGGAAACGTCTTGAATCAAGAGCGACAGATTCTCCAGAAGTTATCGAAAGCCGTATAGCAAAGGCCGAGAAAGAACTTACATACGCTCCTCAATTCGACAAGATCATTGTGAATGATGATTTAGAGAAGGCTAAGAACGATTTGAAGAATTTGATCTCTGACTTCCTAAAATAAGACCAAGGCTGTAAGTATAATCTAGCGTTTTTTCAGCATATCATCATGGCTGAATAAATGTGGCAATAACCCTTGAGGACTCGCCAAATGTGGCGTGATAGATAGCGTAAAAAAACAGTTTATTTGCTCTTAATTACAAATAATTCAAAGTTTCATTTTTTAAACGCTGTTTTAAACTACAACCAAAATCAATCGATTTCATTCAACTAAACATAAATGGATATGAAAAAAAAGGTGGCATTATATTTCGGGTCATTCAATCCTATTCACATAGGACATTTGGCTTTGGCCAACTACATTGCAGAATTTGCAGATGTGGATGAAGTCCGCTTCATTGTGTCGCCTCAAAATCCATTTAAACGCAACGAAGCGCTGCTAGACGATCAGATTCGTTTGGAGCTCGTCCATACAGCCATAAAGGGTTACGACAAATTTAGCGTCTCTGACATCGAATTTCACCTATCCAAACCCTCCTACACCTATCAGACACTTACAGAGTTTTCAAAAAGCGAACCTGAGTGCAATTTCACGCTCATCATGGGCGGCGACAATCTGGAGAAATTTTCTTTATGGCGAAATTACGAATGGATTCTCGAGAACTACTCCATCCTTGTATATCCACGTCCTGGATATAACAATGAAATACCAAAAGGTTGGGCGCACGTATCTGTGATAAATGCGCCCAACCTCGAAATATCATCTACCTTCATCCGCGAATCCCTACACAATGGGAAAGATGTCCGTTTCTTCTTACCGGAAGCTGTCTTTAGCGAAATAAAGAAAAGAAAAATACTATTCTAAAAAATCAAAAGTCCAAATCCACCAACAAAGGTGCCATTCTAGGCAAAACAGTCACTTCGGTCTTTGTCTTTAAACCATCGGAGACCTTCTGCAATGCCAACTCAGGCGTATTATTTTCCTTGCTTAAATGGCAAAGGAATATCTGTTTTAATTTATCCGTAGCAAAAGAAGAAACAGCCTTAGAGGCTTCTGCATTGCTTAGATGTCCATGCTCACTAGCCACACGTTGCTTCAACATATACGGATATTTTCCGTTCTTCAGCATATCCTCATCGTAGTTGCTCTCCAACAAAAGATAATTGGACTTTGCAATGTAACTGCACAATTTATCCGTTGCCTTACCCAAATCGGTAGCAAAAGTAAACGTCAGATCACCATATTCAACCACATAGCCTGAATTGTCTGTTGAATCATGAGGAAGCGGAAATGAAGTGACCTTGAAATCCTTCACCTCAACGGTTTGACCATTCTCAATCAAACGTTTATTGGCTGGTGATAGTTTCTCCGTTACCTTACAATTGAAGGCGATGCCTCTATGCACCTTGGCGGTAGAATAAATGGGAAGATGATAAACCTCTCCCAACGTAGCAACCGATTTGATATGATCAAAATGGTCGTGCGTAACGAAGACCGCAAAGATACGGTTCATCTCAACACCAATCTCTTTCAGACGTTTCTTGATTACCCTTGGGCCTACACCAGCATCGATCAATATTCCATATTCGGAGTTGCCCAAATAATAACAATTGCCGCTACTTCCACTCGCTATGCTAAAAAATCTCAAATTATCCATATTCTAAATCAACCGAACGTAGTTATCATTCGTCCTTATAAAACCAGAAAAAAGGGTGACTTTCGGCCGATGAAAAAATCGATTCCTCAAGTTCACCCTTTATGTTTGTTCGGCAAATTTACGAAATGCCTAGCAAATTATCAATTTATTTGCTTACGCTCTTCGCAACTTTCCCATTGCGCAAAGAATTATCTTCTGATCTTACCAATTTATTCAATCGGCCGTTCTTCTTTTGTTTGTACAACATATTGAACAACTGCTGACCAGTATAAGTATTCCAGTTCTTTTCAGTAACAAGAGTTCTTACATCCTTCAAAGAAGATGGCATATTCACAATTTTACCATTGGTGATGATGACAGGCTGGTCACCTACGCTAACGAAACTACAGTTATTGTCCATGTTTGTATCGTTCAAATCGCTGAATGAGTTAACCATCAACACCAAATAGAACATACCATCCAAAGGTTGACCATCCTCATCCAAAGGCAATTTGTAGTTGAACTTCAAACTTTTGCCACCCAAAGCCTCAGCAACACTGCTACCAGGAGCAACCTCAACATTTGTCTCTGTTGATCTTGAACTGTAAACCGAAAGACCCTTGTTATAGTTTGCAATTTGACCATCAGCTACATCAGAGCCGTAATAATCATGCATCAAAATATACTTTTCATTGATACGTTTTGCCTTGTACAACATATAAACAACGCTCCAACCCTTGCTTGAAGATACTGTATTATCACCATTATTCAAGACATTGTATTCCAAAACACGCTCTCCGTTGGCAGCCTCACTATCAGATACGATATGAGCAGCCAAATCTACAGGAGCACCTGCTGAACGTAAAGAAGGAGTAGCTGAAGTCAACTCGCCATCTTTGTTACTTGCAATCCAACCACCAAAACAGAATTGATTGATGAAGAAATCATAACCAATCCAGATAGAACCAAGATCACCCCAGTCTGCGTCCCATGAATTGCGAACACGGAATGCTTTTTTAGAATCATCATATCCTACACAAACCATAGCATGATAAGCATGTTGACCCTGATAATCCTTTGTATCAGAAGTGATGACAGAAGAACTATTCCATGCCATGAAATTTTCTCCTAATTGAGCACCAATAAGGATAGGGAAACCTTTACTTAACCAATACTTAAATGTCTCTACATTCATATTGTAATCCTTGTCTCCACTTAAAGCTTGGGTATATGCTATGATTCTGTACTGAGATATTTTATTAGT
>JALNVE010000227.1 GCA_023227695.1 Paludibacteraceae bacterium | reverse complement strand
GTCGAATGACGGGATATTGACAGAACCGCCAAACATCAGATGCTCGAACAGATGGGCAAAACCCGTATGGTCGCGGTCTTCATCTTTCGACCCGACATCATAAAGGGTATTGACAACGACCATAGGAGTCGATTTATTTTCGTGATGAACCACTCTTAAACCATTTTCCAATGTAAAACGATTAATCTTCAGCATATATGGATTTTTTTCTTTATGCAAAGGTAAATCATAGAGCGGAAACCTTTTCGAAAAAATGAATAAAAATGGGAGAGAAACGGAGATTTTTTAATATTACGAGGTTACACAGAGATACACGGAGTTTCTAGTACAAACCTATGAATCTTGATAAATGTGCACCATCTCGAACAGTCACCGGACGATACTGATCGTACTCCGCTTGCATGCGGTTATCAAGGAGCACTCTCCCGTGTTAGTCTCAGTAAAAGCAGGTCTCCGGCCTGCAAAAAGTATAGCCTAACCTTCAATATGAAGAAAAAGACCGAAAAAAGTTCGATTTGTTCTTATGAAATAGTATTTTAGTGCCGTAAACTGTTTTTGCGATTCCTGTTTTGAATGAGAAGTCTGAAATAATCCAAATAACAGATATTGCAATTTTATGATAGGAGAGATATTCAATTTTTGTTCAACGTAAGAAAACTAAATTGAAAATTTTCTTAATGATAAATGTTATGATAAAATTGAATCTTATTATAATGATAATATGAATATTATCATTAAATTTGCATGTTATCATATATGAATGATAATGTGCAAAAATGAAGATAATATGCAAATGGTTGAAGGATATCTAAAGAGATTTATTGGTGAAAATGTCAAAATTGTTTCGATAAGGAACAAATTGTCTTTGCCTTTATACATCAGTGAAGGATTCAAATTCTTCACTGCAGAGATATTAGGTCGAAAAGTGCTGATGACGCAACCTCACAAAGATGATGATTTTACTCCTGAGCAACTTCGAAAAATCAACGTTATACTTGATGATGTGGTTAGTGAGGTAGTCATATTTGTATTTGGGGCAATGCCGGTTTATAACAGACAGCGACTTATGCAAAGGCGGCTCAATTTCATTGTCCTTGATAAAGTGATTTATATTCCGTCTTTACTCCTGGATGTTCAACCTGTAGCGAAAATGAAACCTAAGAAGTTTGAGGTATTGACGCCATTGGCTCAGCTCATAGTGCTTTATCATTTGCAGAAACAGAGCCTTGATGGTTATACAACGCATAGTTTAGCTGAAAAGTTTAATACTACCTATATAACGGCCAGTAGAGCTTTTAGAAGTATTAAAGAATTGGGACTTATCAAGGAGATTGCAGAAAAGGAAAAAACGCTGCTTTTTGTTTATGATGGTCGTCAGTTATGGGAAAAGTCTTTGCCTGCAATGACATCACCTGTAGTTCAAACTGTTTCTTTGGATGAAGAGATCATTGGAGAAGGCGTTTATATTTCGAATATTAATGCTTTAGCAGAATATACTATGCTGAATGATGAGAGTGCTCAATATTATGCCATGACGGAAGCTGTTTATCAAAAGAATTATAAGCAAGAAGTTTCGGGTTATGGGGATAACAGAATAGAGATATTTAAGTACGATCCTACTTATTTGGCTAATGGTGGAATCATTGATCCTTTGTCTTTGTATTTAGAATTACGAGACAATAAGGACGACAGAATACAAATAGAATTAGAACAATTAATAAAGAGTTTTCAATGGTTAAAGGGATAGATAAATTCAGAGATTGGTTTAGTGACTATGCAGATAATTATATTATCATTGGTGGTGCAGCTTGTGATATACACGAAGAGCTGAATGCTCAGAATGCAAGGGCTACAAAAGATTTGGATGTAATAGTGGTAGTAGAGGCTCTTTCTCAGGAGTTCGTCGGTCAATTTTGGCAATTTGTGAAGGCAGGAAAATATGAGACTCGTCAGAAAGGCAATGATAAGCATGAGTTTTATCGGTTCATTAAGCCTCAAGAAAAGGATTTCCCTTTTCAATTGGAACTTTTCTCTAGGAAGCTTGAAAGTATGTGTCTTCCTACTGATGCCGTATTGGAACCTATACCTGCAGACGAGGATATGTCGAGCCTTTCTGCCATACTAATGGATGATGATTATTATAACTTTGTTTTGAAACATAGTATTAATGTTAATGGCATTCATATTGCCAAGGTAGAAAGTTTGATATGTCTTAAAGCAAAAGCTTTTATTGACCTTAGCAAACGAAAGTTGCTAGGAGAGGCTGTAGATTCCAAAAGTATATCTAAGCATAAAAATGATATTTTCAGACTTGCGGCTATGCTTGTTTCTGGTGTTAAGATTGAGCTTTTCGGAAATATGAATGCTGATATTTCGACTTTTTGTCAGGCAATAGAGACAGAACTACCAGACAATAATCTGTTGGAATCTGCAGGAATCAGAGGGTTGACTGCTGATCGTCTTTTTTACATGATAAAAGAGACGTTTGGGGTAGACTATTAGTTTGGTATGTAGCATGATTATGTTATTTGCCTCATCTCGGTACGTCGCAGTAAAAGAAGGTCTTCGGCCTTATATGTTGAATGAATGCCAAACGCAATTTTTATTAAAATACAAACGTTTCCATGCTTAAACGTTTGGCTTATTTATTATATTTGTAATAATGAAGTTGTTTTGAAAGACATGTATAACTGTTTTGAAAACGAAATTCAAGAACCAACTATCTGTCTAACAAATTAATAAACGGCACATACCCAAAGAATTTATGAAAAAGAATCATTTGATTGTTATCGTGTCCCTATGGTTGGGACTATTATCTCTAGCGTGCAAAACATCCGCACAAAATGCACCACAACTGAGAGTAGACAACGTGGATGAAGTATTGAAGGCCATGACCCTCGAAGAAAAGGTCAGACTTATTGTAGGCGGCGGCCAAAAAAATATTTTTGGAGGATCTCTCAAAGGTGAGTGCCAAAAGGAAATTGTAGCTGGAGCATTAGGAATGACATGCGCCATTCCAAGGCTTGGAATCCCTGCTACCGTAATGACAGACGGACCTGCAGGTGTGAGAATAGATGTTACAAGGGAAGGCTCAACACGCAAGTATACGGTAACAGGTTTCCCTGTAGGAACATGTCTGGCCAGCTCATGGGACACTGAATTGGTAGAAGAGGTGGGTCGCGCCATTGGCGAAGAGGCCTTGGATTTCGGCATCGATATGATACTCGGTCCAGGTATGAACCTCCAAAGGAATCCGCTGGGTGGAAGAAATTATGAATATTACAGTGAAGATCCATTGCTTACAGGAGGCATTGCTTCGGCCTACATCAAAGGAGTTCAGAGCAATGGTGTTGGAGCTTGTGCAAAACATTTTGCCGTCAATTCTCAAGAGACAAACAGATATATGGTGGACGAGCGTGTTTCTCCTAGAGCCTTAAGAGAACTCTATTTGCGCAGTTTTGAAAAAGTGGTTCGCGAAGCGAAACCGATGGCCTTGATGTCTGCCTACAACTTCATAAACAGTCATCCAGCCATGGGATACAAAGATCTCCTCGATGACGTGCTTCGCAAGGATTGGGGATACGAGGGGTTTGTAATGACAGACTGGGCCTATTATAATGAAATAACAAACAAAGATTATGTCAAAGCAGGAAGTGACTTGCTGATGCCTGGTATGGTGGTTCAGATGAATAATATTCTGGAGTTGGTTAAAAACGGGAAAATCAGCACGGAAGTGATAGATAGAAATGTGCGACGTGTTTTACAATACATAGTAAAGACACCTCGCTTCAAAGGATATGTTTATTCGGATAAACCCGACTTTGAAGCACACGCCAAAATTACACGTAAAAGTGGAGCCGATGGAATGGTGTTGCTGAAGAACAATGCTTCGACTCTTCCGTTCAAAAACGTGAAGAAAGTGGCTCTCTTCGGCGTCAATTCGTATGATTTTCTAACATGCGGACTAGGTTCAGGGTATGTGAATTCTTCATACACAATAAATATTGAAGATGGATTGAAAAATGCCGGAGTAGCCTGCACTCAGACTATTTCTGAAATTTATCGCAACTACGTGAAATTTGCGCGTCCGAAACTTTTGGTAGACAAAGATCCTGCGTTATGGTATTTGGATTTAGGTTGTCCGAAACTAGAAGAGTTTGAGGTCTCAGAGCGTTGTATCAATCATGAACTGGCTGAAGCTGATGTTGCAATCATAACCATCGGCCGACAGTCAGGCGAAGAGACTGATCGTGCAATAGAGGGTGACTTTACACTGACACATACGGAAAAAAACTTGATAATGAACGTATCTAAAGCATGTCACAGAGAAGGTAAACGCTTGATTGTAATCATAAATTCAAGCTCTGCTATAGAGACTGCTACATGGAGCGACTATGCAGATGCAATTTTGGTGGCATGGCAGCCAGGCGAGGAGGGTGGAAACTCTGTAGCTGATATTCTCACAGGAAAGGTAAATCCGTCTGGAAAATTGACCATGACATGGCTTGTCTTCATAACAGATAATCCGTCGACTTTCAATTTCCCTAGTATTGATAATATTGTCTATATCAAAAGATTTGTCATGAACGACTATTTTGAAGAAATACCGACTATTCATTATTCCAACCACGATGAGGATATTTATGTTGGATACAGGTATTTTGATACATTTGGTAAGAAAGTAGCCTATCCGTTTGGTTTTGGTCTGAGCTATACTACATTCGACTACAGCGATACGAAGGCAAAATTCAATACGAAGGAATCTGAATTGGAAGTAGCAGTTAAGGTAACTAATTCAGGCAAGACAGAGGGAAAAGAGGCTGTACAGGTCTATGTTTCAGCTCCTAAAGGATTGTTGGAAAAACCGTCAAAAGAGTTGAAGGCTTTTGTAAAAACAAAGTTATTGAAACCAGGAGAAAGCGAAACCCTAAAGATGAGAATTCCGATCCGCGACTTGGCGTCATTTGATGAGTCAAAAAGCCAATGGTTGGTAGAAGCCGGTAAGTACAAAATATGGGTTGGCAGCAGCTGTGCAGACATTAGAGGGAAGATAGAGGCAGATATTCCTACCTACACCGAAAAAGTTTCTGACGTGTTACACCTGAAAACTCCAATATCACCATTGCGTCAACAAACGGAAAAATAATTGGATAGATAAAAATGCTCCGTTCGGTGTAGCGTCTCGCCATAGCCGTCAGGTTAAGAATATTAATGTATTGAAAATTAACAATATATAAATATTATGGCTATTGCTTAACATGTAAACAGATTTATAATGTCCTCGCCGGACAGGCATTACTTTTTCCCTGCAGCTGGAAAAAGTAATCAAAAAGAGCCGCCGCTGTGAGTGCTCTTCTTCCAAAAGTGACGCACTGTCTGGCTAAACAGTTTTAAACGCGCTCG
>JALNVE010000226.1 GCA_023227695.1 Paludibacteraceae bacterium | reverse complement strand
GTTTTTCCATAAAGACCTATAAATATTATTGGAAGAGACAAAGAAATAAGCAAATACAGTATTTTATTATTCCAAAATTCAATGGTTAACATAGGCATTAATGATATTACTACCCCACTGCCATCAGTTGACTGTTCAAATATTGTCAAATAAACATATAAGGTACATATTCCACCTGCCAAAATAGGCAATATTGAAAGCCAGAATTCTTTCATGAACTTATAACGCCAAAATGCCATCACAAGCCAAACCACCACAAAAATAAAAAAGAAACTCGGTTTAACTAATACACAGACTACAGATAATAATATCATGTATATATTTCTTTTGACTGAAAATTCACGTAATTGTTTTACTGACAAAAAATACAATCCCATAGAAAATGGCATCATAAAAATAATTGTCGAATTATGCCAAACATTAGGAACCAAATAACCTAAATACATATTAACATGAGATTGGAAGATTCCAAAAGGCTTTAAGAAGCAAAGTAAAGGTATAACATATACCAAAAGTAATGACGCAGCACAAAGCTTGGAAATATTGGCATTAGTAATTTTTTTAAATACTTCTCTTGTAATGACATATTTTGCGGTCTCAGATAATGATAATATGATAATTAATGAAACTGCTATAGATATTCCATTTCCCGTAAATAAAGAACCTATATTTAATAATAGATACAACAAAAAATTTCCAGACAAAACGTTTCCGCCTTCTAACATTTCTTTGGCTATACGCGCATGAATTGGGATGTCTGTATCTGACAAATATAAAAGAGAGAAGATAGGAATCATTAGTAATAAAATTCCTATAACATCTAAATTTTTTTTAAGGTGTTCATTCATTTCTTTTCTTCGCTTACATTAATATTTACAAGTACAAGTCCATCATTTCCTTTTCCCAGTATTATTGTTCCTTCTTCTAATATTTGTTTTTTACTATTAGGGACAATTTTTTCATTTAATCCTGGAAGCATATAATATCCTTGTTTTCTTTCATACTTAGATAATACGTTCCATTTATAATTCTCATCACTCACAAAATATCCCAAAATAGTTTGCCCAGATGATTTAAGCCAAACGCGTAACTCTTTGTCGTAGCTCATGTCTTTTTCATCAACAGGTTCAAACCAATATACGGGTATTCCATCTTGTTTTGCAATAGCAAGAGTATTCCACATAAGATTAGCATCGTGTCTGCAATTTTGATTTGTATTAATATATTTGGGCAACGTGCGGCACATATATAATGCAAGGAATACTATTAATACAAATACTACCTTTTTGTTAAGATACCTTGTCATATATTGAAATATAGCGGGAAGCATAAAGAGAGAAGCAAGTGAATAGTACAAAACCCAATTTAATTTTAAAATTGCACATCCTAGACAAAAGGCGAATGATGTGAATAACATAGAATCCCAAAATTCATATTGTTCTTTCTTGACTAATACTTGATATAATCTAATAATCAGCACGATAAATCCAATCCATAATACCTTTTGAGCAAAAAACATTTTCACCGCATTAGTAATTAATGAATCTGTAGAACCATGTGATCCATCATAAGCTTGATCAATATGAACATAGCAAATAAAAAAATATAATACAAGAAATAAAATCGATGTCCCCACCATACTAATTAAATAAGCCTTCTCAAGTTGTGATGATTTTTTCAAAGAAAAAAGTAATCCACATATACCATATATGAATGGTAATAAAAAATTAGATTCCAAACAATAGCACAAATATGAAACAGAAAAAAAACCTATTATGGCAGCCATATTAGATTGTTTTGTATGTACAAACACGGTGCATAGAGCCCAAAGAACAATTAAGAAATAATCAAACCAAATCGTTGAATAGGCATACAAGAAATTATTGTAAGACCTTTGTATACATATTGCCACAAAAAAGAACACAAATAGCCAAAACCAAACTGCATCCGTATTTTTTTCAACCGAAATTTTACCCAAAACACTAGTAACAATAGCAAAACAAACAAAGACTATAGCCATAAGAGCAAAATGGGCATTAACAGAATTTAACCCTAAAACCCAAAGAATATTGTAAACAAAATAGGCTAAAGGATAGAATCGCCCTGCATTTGGATTGACAGTATCAGCAGGATTAAAAAAATGCCCCCACCCAGTATGAGCAACTACTATTGCATCATCGCCAATTAACCACTGTGCCTTGTAGACAATAAAGAAAGTTAAAAAAGCTACAAAAGCAGCCAAAAGAAAGGAAAAAGTAATATTTATTATTTTTTCATTCATAATCTTATTGAAAAAAGATAATTATTCCTATTATTATTAGTGTAATTGAGATAGCTTTTTTCTTTGTAATCCTTTCATTGAAAAGCATCCAACTAAGAAAAGGAACAAATAGATAACTAAATGACTCTATGGTCGACACCTCTTTCACCTGTACACCTTTCGACATGGCAAAGATATTTGCCAACATCGCAACCCCCATTATCATATACCCACTTATTACCCACAAATTGAGATATTGTTGCCAAATGGTCTGATAATTCTTCTTAGTACCTTGTTTCAGCAATATCTGACTACATGCAGAAACCATAACAGCAAAGATGACGATTATGTAGTATTTCATTTCCATTTGGCATAAAGAACGATGCCTGAAACAATTATGACAGCTCCAATAACATTAAAAGTCGTAATTCTCTCACCGAATATAAGTGGAGAAAGAAGAAATACGAAGATTAAGCTCGTTCCCTTAAACATATACGCATCTGTCAGCTGAATTCGTTTCAAAATCTGCTGCCAAAGGATAGCATAGAGACCGAGAACGGCGACTGCTCCGCAAACATTTAGGACATATTGCCACGAACCAAAAGGATATAACGATGCAGACTTAGTAAATAATGTCACGCACGCATAGACTAAGTTTATGCCTATTAGAGAACCGTATTTGAGGAGATTACTCACAACCTAGCCACCAATGATAGATTTTTGTTATTGATTCTACCGCAAAACCTTGTTTTTCATACAAAGCACGAGCTTTGGTGTTAGTCCACTGAGTTGCTACCTTCAGTATTTTGACATCCGTATTTTCTGCCAAATAGTTCTCCAGCGTTTGTATCATCTTTGTGCCGATACCTTGTCTCTGTGCATCTTTGTCTACGGCAACAAGACCTATATCGGCCACACTATTTTTCCACTCAAGCGTAACCATTCCTTTGTAAGAATGCTCTTGCAGATAAACAAAAACCGCATTTGCCAGATTACCGTTGACAGACTGCTCTATCCATCTGCGGTAAAGTCGATCATAACTACCTGAAGGCCATTGGGAATCTGTTTTATAGCGTGAGTATTCCCCACTAACCAAAGCTAATCGATATAGATCTTCATCAAGAAATTTACTTTCGTAAAGCCTCACCTGTGGATAAGACACTTGAGGCATCACTGCCTTAGCGTATATTGTTTTCTCATCCACTAGTGTTGCTCCTATATATTTCCACTCTAAAGTGTTTGGACAAAAAACATATATCAAATCATACTGCTCTCGAAGTTCTTTTTCATGAGCTTCCAACCAGGACAAATCTTCCGAATTCACTACATAAGTTATTCCTATTCGCAATTGAAAGAAATCACTATCCCATTGTTTATAAGAAACCTTCATATCAGTCGAAATTGCATTTCTGTCCTACTATAAACATCGGACGATTTTTTACCGTCTCAAACATCTTACCCATATACAACCCCAATATACCCAACAGCAAAATAACAATACCCGCTAAAAACCAAATAGAAATGATAATGGAAGCAAATCCAAGCACTTCGATACCTCCTGTCAAATACTTAATTAAGTAAACAAGCGCCAATATAAAGGCAATGACAGTAATCCATAATCCAGCCCGCACCATTAAGCGCATTGGCTTGTCAGAAAATGAGATGATGGTGTCCAACGCTAAGCGAAAAAGCCTGCTGAGGTTATAGCTCGATTTGCCTTCTGCACGTACATCGTGCTGTATGGGCATGTAAGCTTTCCTAAATCCTACCCACTGAACTTGTGCAGGGAAATAACGCATTTTATCACCCATTGCTAGAATAGCATGCACAACATCTCTGCTATATATACCAAAATTAGCAACAGAAGCATCCTGTTTTGTCTCCGTCAAATATGCCAACAAAGTATAGAAGGCTTTTGAACCCATCTGCTTAAACCAAGAATGTTCTCTGTGAACACGTTGAGCAAGAACTGTATCAAAACCCTCTTGAGCTTTCTTGTAAAGATTAAGAATCTCTTCCGGTCTGTCTTGCAAGTCACAGTCCATAACGATTATCCAATCACCTTTGGCGTTACTCAATCCTGCAGTAATAGCATAATGTTGTCCAAAGTTACGGGAAAGATTCAGTCCCTTCACTTTCTGATTCTGAGCACACTCGGCAACAATAGCAGCCCAAGTATTATCAGGAGAAGCATCATTGACTAAAATAATTTCATAATCTTCAGTGAAGGAGCTGACAGCCTTCACAATTCTTTCAACAAGTTCGTGCACCATATTCTCCCCTCGATATTCGGGAGAAACAATTGAAATATGCGGAATGTTACTCATTTTGCATTTTGATAATTTTCATACACTGTATAATACATACAAATGAAAATAGCTAAATTGTTTCATTTATGATAGATTTGTTCCTTATTAATCCACTTTTCCCACTTAAACAGACATCTCTCTAAAAACCAAACCAATTTATAAGCCCATTTATGACGTTGCAACCTCTTCATCTGGTCTATCGGAAAAGCCCAACGCTCATAGTCTGCAAGAATAGTCGATGGAAACATTGATTTCAAGACCTTTTTCCTTTCTTGCTTACATAAATCATGATTCGTTTCCGAAATACCTGTCATATCAAAAAGTGTCACATCAATGTCTGTATAGACAGGAATCTCTCCTCCTAAAATGATTGCCTGCAAATACCACTTCCAATCAGAAACAATCTTCAAATTTTGATCATAAAAACCGTATTGATCGAATAAATCACGGCGAATATAAGCTGGAGAATGATTTAATGTGCCCGTATAAAAGCCTAAAAAAGTAGGATTTTGTCCATTAAAACATCTGTCTCGCTTTATTCTGTCGGGCATTTGCTTTAACATATTACCATAAAGAATGGCTATTGGCTTTTCTGCCATCTCATTTTGATGTTGCAACTCCGACAACATCCGTTGAATAATATCTTCCTTTGCTAAAAAATCACCCGAATTCAAAATCTGGATATATTCACCCTTGGCCATTCGAATACCTTTATTCATCGCATTGTATATGCCATTATCAGGTTCCGAAATCCAACGTACATTATCAGAACACTCATCTGCATAAGCCTTGATAATATTTACAGAATCATCAGTACTTGCTCCATCAATGATAATATGCTCAAAATC
>JALNVE010000225.1 GCA_023227695.1 Paludibacteraceae bacterium | reverse complement strand
TTATGTCTTTGGGCCGTTTCGGTGGCGATATGGTGCGTAGTCGTTACAGAGACTCGTTTATTCTGGTAGGTTGTTGTTTTGTGACGATGGTGGGCCTTTTTGTTATGATTTCAGGAGATGCGTTTTATTTTGCGTTTATAGGACTTTTCTTTGCAGGAATAGGAATGTCATGCTTGGTGCCAATTGTCTATAGCTTGGCAGGTCGCCAAAAAGGTGTATCTCCAGGGATGGGTATAGCGATGGTTAATACCATCAGTGGCACGGGATTTTTGTTCGGACCTACCGTCATCGGAGTCATAGCCGATGCTTACGGTATGCGTTACTCGTTTATGTATGTGCTCTCGTTGGTGTGTGTGATGGCCGTTCTGACCCTAATTTACCGTAGTAAGGAAAAATAACGGGTTACAGATCAAGAGCAAGACCCTGTGGGTGTGTTAACTTTAGGATCAAAACACAAATATAGGAGGACGTGATCAGTTATCTATAAACCTCGAACAGCAATAAATTTCATCCTGTGCACGGTACGCCCACCATCTGTATGATCCGTATAATCTGTGGTTTCTTAAAGAATCCGTTTTGATTTATTTTGAGAAGGCTTCGAAAATGGCCACAATATAGTAGCCGGCAAAAACAAGTCCTACGGCAAGTTTTGCTCCAGTTGAGGCAATTAGTCCGACAAAGGATCCAAAGCCTGCTTTCAAAGCTACGTTAGTCTCTCGTCCTGACAACATTTCTCCAATCAAGGCTCCGGCAAATGGACCGATAATGAATCCATAGGGCGGAATAAACATGCCAAAGACAAGGCCGATGATACTTCCGTAGATGCCCCATTTGCTACCGCCGAATTTTTTTGTGCACCATGCCGGAACAACATAATCAAGCACCTGTACTACAACAACTAACAGAAATAAGATGACGAGCAGTTTCGTTGAATATTGAATTTTCTCTGTGAAGTGAATCATCAGCAGACCGATGTAACTGAATGGTGCTCCTGGTAATCCTGGCAAAACAGCACCTAAAATGCCTAAAACTATGAGTATTCCAGCTCCAATAAAAAGTAATATATCTAACATGTTGTTTTTCTTTTTTACAAATATATAAAATTAGAAGAAATAGAAGTGTTATAAAAATCTCTGTTTTTTTAGAAGTAAGCTTCTCTTTTTAGTGTTTTTATGATTTAAAGACTTTTTGTTTCATGAAAAACAGGAAGAATGTTTCATTTGTAAAAATCGTGAAATTGATAAAGTTTGATCTTTCTGCTACTAGCCTTTATTTTAAATATCTTCATGAAATATCAAGTAGAAAGTTTAAGAATGATGAATTTGTGGTTGTAAATTAGTTTTGTGGATATGTCGTAGATGATAGTTTTCCTTGTAGCCTCAAGAAATAAAAAATTGCACAAATAGTACATATTTAGAAAGTTTTTATAAATTTGCGGTATAACTCTTGTGAAATCTAGGGTGAAAAGATAATTATTATAATTATAAACAAAAAAGTGATAATGGACGTACTTGATCAGAAGGATTCTCAACAGCTTCAGAGCGATGAAAAGTTGTCATCTGTAAATAATGAAAACCAGAAGGAGGCGAATGTTGCCGAACAGGAAGAAGATGACGCAGATGCAAATGTAGACATTGAAAGTTTCAGTTCTTTAACCCCTGATGAACTTGTAGCTCAGGCAAAGAGCATGATGGAAGGAGAAGTCGACTCGTATGCTCCATTAAAACCCGCTTTAGATGCTATTAAACATTTCTTTTATAAACAGTTGAAAGCTAAAAACGAGGCTTTGAAGAAAACTTTTATTGAAGAGGGTGGACAAGAAGAAGATTATGCAGATCCTGTAGACTCTTTGGAAATTGAGTTGAAAGAGATCCTGAATTCATATAAGGAAAAACGTAATGTGGAACTTCAACGCATTGAGAAGGTTAAGAATGATAACCTTGCAGTGAAGAATAAAATCTTGGAAGAGTTTAAGGCGTTGATCGAAAGCAGTGATGATTTCGGAAAGAAAGTTCCTGCATTCCAAAAGTTGCAACAGGAGTGGAAGGAAATCGGAATGGTTCCTGCCTCTGAAGTTTCCGGATTATGGAAAAATTATCAGTTGTATGTAGAGACATTCTATGACAATCTTAAGATAAATAATGAATTGAGAGATTACGACTTCAAGAAAAACTTGGAGTTGAAGACAAATCTCTGCGAGCAGGCTGAGGCTTTGGCCAACGAAGAGGATGTTGTTGCTGCATTTAAGAAATTGCAGTTAATGCACGATGATTGGCGTGAAATCGGACCTGTAGCCCGCGAATTCAGAGAGACTTTGTGGACTCGATTCAAAACAGCTTCTGGCGTTGTGAACAAACGTCACCACGACTACTTCGACACTATGCGTGAGGGTGAGGTTGTCAATCTTCAGAAAAAAACAGCTATTTGTGAAAAGGTGGAGGCTATGGATGTCGATAAACTATCTTCTTACAAAGAGTGGCAAGAAAAGTCCGACGAAATCGTTGCTTTACAGGAAGATTGGAAAAAAATAGGTTTTGCTCCACGTAAGGATAATGTTACTATTTATGAGAGATTCCGCGCTGCTTGCGACCGTTTCTTCAATGCGAAGAACGAGTTTTTCAAGTCAGCAAAAGATAAGCTACAGGCCAATCTGACTAAAAAAATCGAGTTGTGCGAAAAGGCGGAGGCTCTTAAAGAAAGTCAGGATTGGAAGTCAACTTCAGATAAGTTGATCCAATTGCAGAAAGATTGGAAGACCATTGGTCCTGTTCCTAAGAAACATTCAGATACAATCTGGAAAAGATTCATTGCAGCTTGCGACTTTTTCTTCGAGCAGAAGAACAAACAGTTCAAGTCTCAGAAGGTTGAGCAGGATGAGAATTTGAAGAAGAAGAAGGAGTTGATCGAGAAAATCAAATCTTTGGCAATCGGAGATGATCACAACGAAGCTTTCAAGGAGTTGAAATCTCTTATAGCAGAATGGAATGAAGTAGGTCATGTGCCTTTCAAGGAAAAAGATAAGGTATATAAAGAGTATAAGGCAGCTATCGACAATCAGTTCGATAAATTGAACATTGATCAGACCTCTCGTAGAATGGATGTCTTCAAGGCTAACTTGGAAGATATGGCAGAGAAAGGTCAGCATAAGTTGTTGGGAGAGCGTAAGAAACTTCTTCGTTTGTACGATTCTCTTAACAATGAAATTGCAACTGCTGAGAATAATATCGGATTCTTCTCTGGCTCATCAAAAAATGCGGAGGGCCTAATTAAGGAAATGGAACGTAAGATTGAGAAGTTGAAAGAGGAGAAGAACCTTGTCCTTGAGAAGATCAAAATGTTGGAAGATACGGCTGAAAAACAAGATTAATATAGTTTGGGAGTTCATCAATCGTGAGTAGATTCACGGTTGATGTGCAACCATTCTAATGCTGATAGAGGAGACTGAAAATGTTTTTTCGTTTTCAAATAAAAAAATAAATTCGTGAGATTACAAAAAAGAGTATTTCTATGTGTTTTTTTGCTGAACATTACCGAAACGTATTTGTATCTTAAAGAGTCTGTACTAAAAGAGAAAACCATTTTTTCCCTTTAGTATTTTTTTGTAATTGCGAGGAAGATAGGCGCAATTGTGAATTATTGACATATTTGGATTTTTAAATCAAAAATAATTACGATATTTGCATTATTAATTTCTAATAAAAAATTGTTACAATGAAACCTTTTGAAGAAAATTGGCAACAGGATTCCGGGAGGAATTTCAGTGCCGACCGTGAAGGTGAAAATCAAAGCGAAAAAAAGAGCTTTAACCCAAATTTTTCTAGTGATAACAAAGTGAACAGGTCTAGTTCTGACGATGCTGGTGCTAAACGCCCTAGAAGGAGAGTCGGAGAGTCTAGATTAAATGTTGAGAACGATTACTCAGGAAACAAACCATCGTACAGACAAAACAACAACGATTACCAACAACGTGGTCGTGGTGATTACGACAACAATGGCGGTGGTTATAATGGCGGCGGTGGCTATAACAACAACCGTAGTGCTGGCGGCTATAGCAACAATCGTAGTGGCGGCTATAACAACAATCGTGGTGGCAGTGACTATACCAACAATCGTGGTGGTGGTGACTACAACAACAATCGTGGTGGCGGTGACTATAATAACAACCGTGGTGGTGGCTATAACAACAACCGTGGCGGTGGTTATAATAACAACCGTGGTGGTGGCTATAACAATAATCGTGGCGGTTATAACAATAACAGCGGTTATAACAACAATAACGCTGGTTATAATAACAACGAAGGCTACAACAATGAAGGTGGTTATAGCAACAATAACGGTGGTTATGGCAATAATAACGGAGGTTATAACAACAATCGTGGCGGTGGTTACAACAACAACCGAGGCGGTGGCTATAATAACAATCGTGCTGATGGCTATAATAATAATCGTGGCGACGGTAATCGCAGACCTCAGTTCAATAACAACAGAAATAACAGCAACAACAACAGATTTCCACAGAGAAATAATAACAACAACCAGAGATATAATCCAAATCCTCAACGTCAGGTAGAATATCGTTCTATCGTGGTTGATCCAAACGAGCCAATCCGTTTGAACAAGTTCTTGGCTAACGCTGGCGTTTGCTCTCGTAGAGAGGCAGATGAGTTGATACAGGCTGGTGTAGTATCTGTAAATGGTGCTGTCGTATCTGAGTTGGGTACAAAAATCCTTCGTGGTGATAAGGTTATGATTCATGACCAATTGGTTGCTCCAGATAAGAAGGTTTATGTCCTTCTTAACAAACCAAAGGATTGCGTTACTACAAGTGATGATCCATACGCAAAATTGACTGTTATGGATCTTGTTAAGAACGCATGTCGTGAGAGAATTTATCCTGTAGGTCGTTTGGATAGAAACACAACTGGTGTTCTTCTTTTGACTAACGATGGTGATTTGGCTGCTAAGTTGACTCATCCTAAGTACAATAAAAAGAAGATTTACCAAGTTTCTTTGGATAAACCTTTGGAGAAGGAAGACTTCGATAAATTAATTCAAGGTATTACTCTGGAGGATGGTGAAATCAAAGCTGATGAGCTTAACTTCTTCGACGAGACAGATATGAAGAAGGTAGGTATTGAGATTCACTCTGGACGTAACCGTATCGTTCGTCGTTTGTTCGAACACGTTGGTTACAGGGTAACTCGTTTGGACCGTGTTTACTTTGCAGGTCTTACTAAGAAGAACCTAAGAAGAGGTCAATGGCGTTTCTTGTCAGAGAGAGAAGTAAATATGCTTCGCATGGGTGCTTTCGAATAATCCTAAAGATTTATCAAGTCCTAAATAAGCGTTACAGGTTTTATTGGACAAACATACTATGATTTATCCATTCCAGCAAGCTAGCTTGCTGGAATGGATATTTTTTTTGATTTGTATTTTTTTATTTTGA
>JALNVE010000224.1 GCA_023227695.1 Paludibacteraceae bacterium | reverse complement strand
TCTTACTACCGCAAGCTTAAAGCTCATCGGGTAGTCTTTTTGTGAACGTCTAACGTACTGTCTTTCTTTTCCTTTCATATTCGTTACTTTTTTGTTGTAACGCTATTTCAGGACGTGACAAAGTCTCATTGAAAAAGGGCTGCAGCTTAATCGTTGCAGCCTTTTTCGTTTTTTGCTTTGTAATCAGCAGCTGTTTCATTTGATCATTAGATTATTTGAAATGTTTTTCCACCCCATTTTTAGGGAGTTTACCAGAAAGACAGGAAACTATCTGAAGAATAATTTCTCCAAAAAGGATCAACTAAAACTGCAATTTTGTTTAGAGAAAAAGCCTAGATAACCAAAACGAATTTTCACATAAAACACAAAATTTCAACCTCGTTTTTATATTGCACAACATGTTTTTGCAAGTAGTTTTCTTATTGATACTAATCATAAAAAAATATAACTTTAAGATTTGAAAATAGAGGCGAGATTTTGAACCTTAGAAAAATACAAAAAACACGAATTAATATGAGTACAATTACCGATTTTCTGATTGACATTTCAGACAACATGAGCAAAAAGCTCCCAATCGCACAAAAAGCTATTAAAGATCAGATCATTCCTCTTCTGAACTTCTCAGAGCCTATAGGAATGAGAACATTTCTGTCCATCGTTAAATCTCCTATCGTTATCAACTCCATCGATTTAGGAATCACCAACAAACATGATTTCACAGAAAAGATCGACAAACTTCCTATTCCAAACGGAGGTTCTCCTATCGGCTATACCATGCAGAAATCACTCGAAGCAATGAAGGAGAAAAACGCCGACAAAAAGCGTATTATTCTCGTTACTGCAGGAACTGAGACAGACGGAGGCGTCTACGATTTCGAAGTTGAGAAAGCCAAAAAAAATGACAATGTCCAAGTAAACATCATAGGCTTAGGACTAAGCGGTTTCGAAGAGAAAACGGCTCAGAAAGTTGCCGATATGAGTAACGGAGTGTTTTGCAACCTTGATTTGAGCAAGGGAAACGACGACTTCGCCATCAAGAGCACGCTTCAACCTCTTATTGACATCCTTAACGGGATTGAACCAGCTGCAGCAATCCAAGAGGAGCCTAAAAAGGTAGAACCTAAGGTAGAACCTAAGGTAGAACCTAAGGTAGAACCAATAAAGGTAGAACCTAAAGTTGAGCCAATAAAGGAAGAACCTAAAGAGGAGGCGAAACCTATCGTTAACGAGATAAAAGAGGACATTCGGGAAGAGAAAGTTGAACCTATCATTAAAGAAGATAAGCAAGAGGCTCTTTACGAGGCACCGTCTCCAAAAGGTGTTATTGAATCTAAAAACGATTACAAGCCAAGTCCTGTATATGAAGAACCCAAGCAACAGCCAAAAGCAAATATTGTTTTCGAAGACAAAAACCCTATCGATTCCAAAATATTTGTTGCCGGTAGCAATGCTAGCGAGGAGACTAAACTTGACACTATCAAAGAGATAGAGGCAAAGAACTTCGAGATCAGCAACATCTTGAATGAAAACATGAAGACCATTCAAGGATTCCTTATGAAAGAGAGGGAGACCAAGGCAGAGATTGAGAAATTAAGAAACGCAGGAAAAGAGTCCATCTCTAAGATCGAAGAACTGAAAGGCTTCAACAAGAAGGCTCAAGAAGAGATTGACAGATTGGAAGCTCAAATCGGAGAAATGTCTATCAAAATAAAAGAGTTCAAAGCTGCTCAAACAGAAGACAAGGAGGCGATTAGACGACTCAAACAAATCGACGAAGAGGTTATTCTTTTCGAAGATAAAGAGAAAATACACAGCAACTCTAAAAAGAGGGAAGAATACACATTTAGTTTACTTCAAAAGAAATATCCAGAACGTGTTGTTTGGATAAACAAAGAGAAGAAACAAGAATTGGGTTGCGACTTCAAAATCATGTTCGACAAAGAGAATATTGAATATTTCATTGCTTGCAAAGGCGTTCCAGACTCCAGCAAGACATTCTTCCTAACAAAACATGAGTGGGAACTTTGTTTGAAAAACAACCGCAATTATCAAGTTTATATAATCAACGATCTCAATGAAAACCCAAAAGTAACCATCATTGACAACTTAATGGGTTGGATTCTTAACGGAAGAGTAAGACCTTACGCTTCAAAGAACCAAAAAGTTAAAGCAGATCGTGTAATGTTTACTCTCATTGCTTAGTTTGTTCTAAAAAGACTTACATAACTATAACTTTATTGACAGAGGGGAAGAGGAACTCAAGTATCATCTTCCCTCTATTTTTCTCAAGAAACGAAGTTTAAAAAATCATTAAACAGAAAGAAGTTCTACTTTTTGTCAAACCTTATTAGTATCTTTGGAAAAGACCTTGAAATAAACAAATATGAATATGAGATCCATTACATTTACTCTTCGTTGTGACACTTTCATAGGAGAACAAGTCTACATAACGGGAGACATAGATGAACTGAAAGACCAAGAAGGCAATCCGCTTCCTATGCATTATCATGAATGTGGATGGGAAATCACAATCAACACCCTATCTTCTGAATTCAGATATCACTATTTGATAAAAAGAGAAGATGAGATCATCAAATCAGAGAAAACTCTTTCCAGATCATTCCAGTTACCAGAAAATGGCATAAAATGTCCTTGGGTTTTCGACACATTCTCTGAACAAAGAGGCATTTCAAAGTCAATGAAATCTGCCGTATTCGCCAAGGCTTTACGAGCACACAAGAAAGCAAACACCCGCATAAGCGAAACTCATATTCCTATTTTTTTCAATACTATTTCCGACAAGGTCGACAAAAAATACAGTATGGCTATAAGCGGAAACTCTTCCCTGTTGGGCAAATGGATCGAGGCCGACATGGTAGACATGGACGGCAGCCACTACCCTAACTACAGCCACATTGCAGACGCAACAAAGATCAACTTTCCTCTTGAATACAAATATGTTATATTCGACAGGAAACATGAAAGTGTGATTTGTTGGGAAGACGGAGCAAACAGATACATCAACCCATCGTTGAATCATATCGTCGACGCTATCATCATTAACGACAACGAGCCTAATTTCAAAATACCAGATTTCAAGGGTGCAGGCACCTCCATTCCTGTTTTCTCAATGAGAACAGAGAGAAGCTTCGGTTGTGGAGAATTTGCCGATCTCAAAGAGATGGCAGATTGGGCAGCAAAGACAGGCCAGAAGATAATACAGACGTTGCCTATCAACGACACAACAATCACCAACACATGGAAGGATTCTTATCCTTACAGTGCCATCTCCGTATTTGCCCTCCATCCAATCTATATATGCTTGGAAAAAATCGGCAAAATAAAAGACAAAGAGAAATATGAAGCTCTGAAAAAAGAACTTAACTCATATAAATTCCTCGATTACGAAAAAGTACACAGCATCAAATTCGACTATTTAAAGGAGCTATATGAAGCTTACAAGAAAGAGACCTTCAACAGCGAAGATTTTCTGTTGTTCTGTAAGCAAAATGACTTTTGGTTGAAACCTTACACACTATTTAGCTTTTTAAGAGACAAATACAAGACAGCAAACTACTCTGAATGGGAAGAAGATAAAGTATTCTCTCATGAAAGAGTTGCAAAATACTTCGACAAGAAGAGCAAAGAGAAAGACAGCCTTGAATTTTATATCTTTATACAATATCACCTTCATAAACAGCTAAAAGAGGCCGTAAACTATGTTCACAGTATGGGTATAGCTCTGAAAGGAGACATTCCTATCGGCGTTAACCGCTATAGTGTTGAGACATGGATGTACCCTACCCTCTTCGACTGTAACAGTCAGGCAGGAGCACCTCCTGATGATTTTTCCAAGACTGGACAAAATTGGGAATTCCCAATCTACAACTGGAAAGAGATGGAGAAGGACAACTACCGTTGGTGGAAACTTCGTTTTGAGAAGATGTCTGAATACTTCGATGCCTACCGCATAGACCACATCTTAGGATTCTTCAGAATATTCAGAATACCATCCAACCAAGTATTAGGTCTTTGGGGGCAATTTTCACCCTCTATGCCTATGACCGAAGAGGAAATCAAAAAGTTTGGAATTGATTTCGACAAAAAGACTTTCTGCGAGCCTTACATCGTAGACGCTTACTTGGAGTCTATTTTCGGAGAAGAAACAGCCTTAGTAAAAGAGAAATATCTAGATAAGATTGGCAACAGATACGCATTAAAAGAAGGTTATCGTACCCAAGCTGAAATAAAGCAGAAATTCGAAGGAGAATGCAAAGACAGCATCATGAAGATCTGCAAGGGATTGATGATCCTCACCTGCCAAGTTCTCTTTATTGAAGACATGGATAAGCCAAACTATTATCATCCAAGAATAGCCATCCATCAAAGCTTCGTGTTCAGGCACCAAGACATTAAGATGAAGGAGCAACTGAACAAGATTTACGACTATTACTACTTTAAAAGGCAAGATGAATTCTGGAAGAATCAGGCGTTGAAAAAACTCCCTGTCCTCACCAACGCAACCAACCTTCTCTCATGTGGAGAAGACCTGGGCATGCTGCCTTATTGCGTACCAGAGGTCATGAAAGAACTAGACATGCTCAGTCTGGAAATACAACGCATGCCGAAAGAGATGGGCATGGAATTCGGCAAGCTGTATAAAAATCCTTATCTCTCTGTATGCACCACATCCACCCATGACATGAATACCATCCGTGCTTGGTGGGAAGAAGACCGTGCACGCACGCAGAGATACTTCAATAACGAGTTAAATCAATATGGAATGGCTCCACTATTTTGCGAGCCTTGGATTTGTCAGCAGATCATCGAGCAACACTTGAACTGTCCATCCATGTTGGTCATCCTACCTATTCAGGATTGGATGTCTTTAAACGGAAACTTGCGTTGGAAAGAGACTTTCTCAGAAAGGATAAACGATCCTTCTAATCCAAATAATTATTGGAGATACAGAATGCATGTAAAAATTGAAGATTTGACAAACAACGAGGAGTTCAATCAATCAATCAGAGGTTTAATCTCACAATCAGGGAGATAGATCTGAGCAAAAGAAAACGAACATAAGTAAAGGTTCTTTTTTTAACAAAAAGAAAATTTTCTTCTAAAAAAAAGTCATCAAACCTCTTGCACAGTTATTGAAATAGACATATCTTTGCATCGCAATTCAGAAGAGAATTGCTCAAAGTTTAAACAATAAAAAACGGTGCGGTAGTTCAGTCGGTTAGAATACATGCCTGTCACGCATGGGGTCACGGGTTCGAGTCCCGTCCGTACCGCAAAATAGGACTCTAAGTAAGTTTATTTCAACTGCTTAGAGTCTTTTGCTTTTTGATAGGGGCGCAATTAGGGGTGCAAAGATAAAATTTAGCAACATTCTAACAATCAATGACATGGTTTTAAAATAATTCTCAAAGAATTTTTTCTATCAAGAAAAAGAACTAATTTAGT
>JALNVE010000223.1 GCA_023227695.1 Paludibacteraceae bacterium | reverse complement strand
GAAATAAAAAATGAAAATATTTTATATGAAAAAATATTAAATGCTAATCTTTTTGCGGGACTTTTTGAGCAAGATTTTGAATCAAATTTTGAGCACCCTACCTTCGGGGTCGACTGCAGCACATTAATGAACGGCATCTCGTTTTGGAACTCTAAAGATTGTCCTTTCCTAATTTCACTTGACCTGAAAAAACAATTCGTGGGTTGGAAATATTTTTTAATCCGATTTGACCGAAGAAAATGAACATTAGAACGAACGTTCGTTCTATGAAATATCCATATAAAAAATTGGAAAAAAGAATAGGGGATTCTATCTACTTGTTACTCTTCATGAAGAACAGAGTAACGCCAATAAATAAGATGATTAAAGCTATGATGATAAATTTCATTTTCTTCTATTTTAATGTTGTAAAAGTAATGTTTTGTTTTTCAAAATGAGGATGAAAAGTGGAAGTTTTATCCAATCAGTTTGGTTATCTGTTTCTCGTTTGCATTAGGGATGATTTTCGACAAATGGTCAAAAATACGTTGACGTGACACTTCTGGTGTGCGACCTTCCGCATTGATGATTTCTCGTCCGTAGAGCGTCTCTGGTGTGGCGTAGCGGGCAATTCCCCAGCCGTATGGTTTGCCGTGACGATCGGTGTTGTACTCAAAATCTTTGATGACAAGGCGTGTCTCCATCTGCAGACGAGAGAGAATTAGATCAAGAGGAATCTTCTTGTTGTTGGTCAGTGGTAGGGTATCAACAAGGTCGTAATCGGAGCGTTTCTTGCGTCCGCATGCAAAATCCAACTCTTGGCGTAACTCTTTAATCGTAGCCGAACCGTCAATCTCAAGAGATTGTAGCACTATATCATTGAGCGCAGCCAAATCGTCGGAGATCTTCGGACGAAGTGATCGACGGTAATTGATGAAATCGGGCAGCCATTCAAGGCTAACAAAAACAGCCTTATGGCGGAAGAATTTTCCGTATGCCAAGCGGTTGTTTTGGATAATCGGACCTTTCCATTTCCACGGGCCCTCCTGCTCGCTACTGAACCACATGTCCGAACGAATCAACTCCTCTACAGAATAGCCGCTGATTCCGCAGGAGAAAAAAGGAAGAAATCCTAGCTCCAACGCTAAGTTCTCCAAATCTTCAATCGAAGTGATTTGCTTGAATGCCATGCTTTGTTGTTTTTATTTGATAGGATAAAGATACTCATTTTATGAAAATGTTGATTGTTTGCAGATAAAACTCCATTTAATCGAATAATTTCAATCCCTAACATGTTCTATACAAATCAAATTACATTTTAGAGAATACAATTTTGAGTTGTATTTGTATTTTCGAAAGTACAAATTTCGGCCAATATTGTGTTTTGGAAGGTATAATCACACCTCCCTTTTTGTTTTTATTCCTATTTTTGTACATCAAAACTGACAACGCATGAAAGCATTGAGTGTTACTGAAAAACTACAGCAGAAGGATGTGAAACCAACGGCAAACAGAATTCTGGTCTACGAAACGATGGCCAAATTAGGTTGTCCGTTGAGCATCTCCGACATAGAAGATAATCTCCTTTCTATCGACAAATCAAGCATATTCAGAGTCATAACGCTTTTTGTGCAGCATGATGTGGTCCATGCCATCGAAGACGGTAGCGGCTCGCTTAAATATGAAATATGTCATGAAGATCTGCTCCATGCGTTGGGCGGACACGTCCATTTTTATTGCGAAAAATGCCATCACACCTTTTGCCTTGAAGGGGTTGACATTCCGCTTGTCCAGATACCTGAAGGCTTCGAATCCAAATCTGTCAACTACATGATTAAAGGCATCTGCCCAAGCTGTTGTAAAAAGAATGAAATAGGAAACAATCTGGCATAATAAAAATTCACCTACCATACATTTCCACCGAAAATCCTCTCGGATGGTCACCCAGTCCACGGAACGTCTGCAAAGAAATCAGTGCAAATTCATGTCTGTACCTATTATTCCTAACAACCCCCTTATTCCTAAATTTTGTTGATCTAAAACAAAATAATTCCTAGTTAAAGAACTTTGCAACCAAGTTGCATCTTTTTTTTCTCACCTTTGTCTCCGTAAGAATGAAAACAAGTCGATATGGAGACGGAAAACAAAATAAAAATAGGAAAAATAATAGCTTCAAGCGTATTGCTTGTGGTGGCGGTGTTGATTGAGCATTCGTTTAACTTGCCCATGTGGCAGTTGTTGCTTGTCTATCTGGTACCTTATCTCATAGCAGGTTACGATGTGTTGATAGAGGCTGCCGAAGATCTCTCGCATGGTGAGGCGTTGGACGAGGATTTCTTGATGTCTCTGGCTACTGTCGGTGCTCTTGCGATTGGCTTTATGCCGGGCGCAGAGAATCAGTTTCCAGAGGCTGTGTTTGTTATGCTTTTTTTCCAAGTGGGAGAGTTGTTCGAGGAGATTGCTGAAGGCCGTAGCCGTAAATCTATCTCCAAACTGATGGATATTCGTCCCGATGTGGCAAATGTTGAGCGTGACGGTGTTTTGAGTGCCATTGCACCAGATTCGGTCCAAATAGGCGAGACCATCATCATCAAACCGGGCGAGAAAGTGCCGTTAGACGGCTTTATATTGGAAGGTGATTCCAGTCTGGATACGGTTGCCCTTACGGGTGAGAGTGTTCCTCGCACCATTCACGCTGGCGACGATATCATGTCAGGTTGTGTAAATCTTTCGGGTGTGGTTAAGGTGCGTGTGACCAAATCTTTCGGTGAATCCACTGCATCAAAAGTGCTTGAGTTGGTAGAGAATGCGTCTGAAAACAAATCGAAAAGCGAAAACTTCATCTCCAAATTTGCACGTATCTATACCCCGATCGTCGTGGCATTGGCTCTAATTGTGGCCTTCGTTCCGCCACTTCTGTCTGAAAGTTTCATCGCAAATTTTGGCACATGGCTCTATCGTGCGTTGACCTTCTTGGTAGTCTCTTGTCCGTGTGCTTTGGTTATCTCCGTGCCGCTTACTTTCTTCGGTGGAATTGGTGGTGCATCCAAACGTGGAATCCTTGTCAAGGGTTCCAACTACATGGAGACGCTTGCCAAAGTTTCGACTATAGCATTCGATAAAACGGGAACCATGACAGAAGGTGTTTTCAGCGTCACGGCAATCCATCCCGATAAAATCAACGATATAGAGTTGCTTCACTATGCAGCGCACGTAGAGCGTTACTCAACGCACCCGATTGCCATCTCTTTGAAACAGGTGTTTGTTAATGAAGACGACAATTGTAAAGTAGAGAATGTGCAGGAGGTTGCAGGAAAGGGCATATCAGCCAATATTAACGGACATCAAGTGTATGTTGGTAATGAAAAGTTGATGGATGAACTCAAAGTTCAATCGCGTCCGTGTCATAAGTTCGGAACGGTAGTTCATTTAGCTATGGACGGTGAATATGCTGGTCACATCATAGTTTCCGACAAAGTAAAGAGCGACGCAGCAGAGGCCGTTTCGGCCTTGAAGTCTGCTGGCGTAAGCCGTTTGGTCATGCTCACAGGAGATAAAAAAGAGGTGGCTGCCGATGTGGCTAAAATCGTCGGTATAGAAGAATATGAAGCCGAGCTTCTTCCTGATGGAAAGGTGAATGTGGTTGAACAGCTGCTCAGAGAACCGCACGATGGCAAGGTTGCCTTTGTGGGCGATGGCATCAACGATGCGCCTGTTTTGGCCCGTGCAGATGTGGGTATCGCCATGGGTGGTCTAGGCAGCGATGCGGCAATAGAGGCTGCCGATGTGGTCTTGATGGACGATAAGCCGTCCAAGATTGCCGAAGCCATTCGCCTGGCGCGTCGCACATTGAACATTGCCAAACAGAATACAGCCTTCGCCATCATCATCAAAGTAGCCGTGCTTGTCCTTGCCTTCTTCGGTCTTGCCACCATGTGGATGGCCGTCTTCGCCGACGTTGGCGTAACGTTCCTAGCCGTCCTAAATGCCATGAGAACATTGAGGGTAAACAATATAGCTAGTTGAAAACTAGCCCTCCCGATTGGAGAGCTTCGGTTGTGCATCTCTCCAATCGGGAAGGTGAGATTTTATCTCACTATATTTTCATGCCTATATGATTTCTTGTGAAAAAACATGTATATTTAAATGTTTATAAAAATTGCATTGTCAACCAACAAAATTAATAAAAATGGGTAAAATTTGTTTTTATACAATGACGCATGATACAGGGTTTGCTCCAAATCCTTTTTTTGATTATTTGACTTTAGCAACGTGTAAACCTCAAATAAGAAAAAGTAAAAATGTGAAATCTGGTGATTGGATTGCAGGATGGAGTGGGAAACGGTTGCAGAAAAAAGGAGAAGGAAAACGGTTGATCTATCTTGCTCGGATTAGCGAAAAAATTTCTTATAATGACTATTGGAATGATAAGAGATTTGAAATGAAAAAACCAATAATGCCTCCTGAATATAAAAAAACTCAATCGTTTAGTCAAATTTTAAAGGATGATGCTTGTCATAGTTCAAGTTGTGGAGCTAGAGATTATGGCAACTTTGATAATGAAATTTTATATTTAGGAGATAATATTTATTATGATATAATTGATCATAATGGCATAAGTTATACTATTCAACTCGAAAACAAGAGTCATGGTGAAGACCTAAAAGAACATGATGTTAATGGTGAAAATGTAATTATCTGTGAAGAGTTTTACTATTTTGGTGAAGGAAATTATTTAGATGTTAATTATGATGGAATAGAACATTATAAGCCTGGTCGTTGCTCAATTTTCTTAAATGATCAAGAAAAAGTTGATGATTTTATTTCCTATGTAAGGAAACATAAAAATCAGGCTAAAATTGTAGGTAAATAATTATGAAAATAATATTCAGTCGAAAAGGTTTTGATTCGCAGAATGGAAAGATTCCAAATCCTATTCTTCCAGACGGAACCATGTTGTCTTTGCCGATACCTTCAGAAGGTGATGAAAATTGTTATGAAAGTTTGAAATATGGAGATCTGACATATTTTCAAATAATTAAGCAACTCAATTCTAGATATGATTTTAAGGTGAAATATTGCCATCTTGATCCTGATTTAAGAGAAGACGCTAAGGTTCGTATGAAAGGGTGGACACCTACATTTGGTCAGATGGTTCAGAGCTTGTCTCATCTTCATAATCAAGGTGTTGGAAAAGGAGATATATTTCTTTTCTTTGGTCGATTTAGAAGGACAATGTTGACAAACGGCGTTTTACAATATGACAAAAAATCTCCAATTGTTCACGTTATTTATGGGTATCTACAAATAGAGAAAGAGTATGATGTAAAAAATGACATATTACCAGGATGGTTAAAAGATCATCCTCATGCCTCATATACAGAAACTTTAAATAGCATCTGCTGGATTCAAGCGGACAATGCAACCTCATTTAAATCCAAGTTTGTCAATTGTTTAAATTTTTGTAAAGGAGTCATATACCCTAATCTTTTCCTCGGTCTCGAGTTTAAGATGTTTTGAACT
>JALNVE010000222.1 GCA_023227695.1 Paludibacteraceae bacterium | reverse complement strand
TCAAAACATCTTAAACTCGAGACCGAGGAAAAGATTAGGGTATATGACTCCTTTACAAAAATTTAAACAATTGACAAACTTGGATTTAAATGAGGTTGCATTGTCCGCTTGAATCCAGCTAAGATTATAAGAAATACTTGTGTTTTTCAAAAACTCATCCTTACCAACGCCTTTACAACAGAGGTGTGGTTTCCTTTTATCTCTTCCAATCCCGAACTGATACTCTCTCTACCATCAGCATAGATGGAAATCGCGTATTTTAGATAGAGCGAAATAGTATTGCACAAATTGTATTGTGCGTTGAGGCAAAGCCTATGTCCTATGCCGTAATAGGCAGGAATGGAGAATACATAAAGAATATCCTTCTCATAGATGTATATGCGGTTGTCGTAATCAGGTGCATGGAAGTATGCGTATCTGAAAGAAAGTTTTAGTTGAGGCTTTCGAATTTTGAAAGAAATGTCTTGTGCTGCTGCCCAACCGTATGTCTCCTGAACTCCTTTTGCATCGTGAAAATTAACTTCGAATAGAGTGTGGGTCTCCATGTTGAAAAGAGATTTGTTTTTTAGACCGCAACGAAGAGACCTCCGGATATTGTCGGATATAGTTCCTTCAATGTCATTTTTTTCTACATTTTTGCCTTTCAGTTTCAAGTATAGATTTGTCTCTTTTGCCAGTAGAAATGAGGTGTAAACGAGATAATCGTGACCCGAAGAATAGCATTTGTCCACGTTGAATTTTAGCCAAGGAAAACGAAACACATCAGCATAAAAGGAGAGTATCACGCGTTTGATAGGTTTCATTTCGCAGCCTAAATAAAGACCCTCTTCGTTTTCAATTTTACCCTCCCCAAAACCATTGGCAAAATTGGCCTGATATTCGGGTGCATAATTCCTATATAGCAGAAGTATGCCGATTCGTGAACTGGGTATGATTTTACAGCCGTTCAAGAGTGCCCATCGTCTACTATTGTCTGTCGCCATCTCTCCAAAGAAATTCATCTTATATTTACGAAATTCGTAATCGATGCCTGCGTTCCAATGCCGATCTGTTTGCTGCAGTTTGAATTGATTGTAAGCAACATCGGCAGGCTGAAGTGAATCTCCATAACGATAATGCAGAAAGGTAGCTCCAATGTGATAAGTAGGTTGGTTATATGTGAGGTTTCCTCCGAAAATAGTCTCTGTTGTGTTTCGCTCTTTCTTGATCTCGTTGTCGGTTCGGTGCAGTCCGTCGCTTTTGAATGAGGTGATGACGCTATCTTCTGAGATGTTTGTGTCGATCTTTTTGTGAGACGCAAAAAGGGTTGTTTCCCAGTTGGAAAGTTGGATGGTAAATCCACCGCCGCGCATAAATCCACTCTCTCCAACAGACGAATATTTTATGATGCCACGGTTTCTCGTCATCGAGTTGAGTACGTTGTTTGATTTTCCGATAATGGAACTTGTTCCGATTACGAGTCCTTGTCCGAAATTAGCTTTGTAATCGCCTATGCAGATCCTTTTGAAGATGCTGATGTCGTTGATCTGTAAGTGTGCGGAGGTAAAATCGAAAACTTTGTTGTCATGATCACAAATGGCTTCGCCTGCGTCTTTTTCGCCAGCAAAACCAGCCTGTATAAGATTGGCACATTGCAATTTGTACTTCAGGTAATAGTGGTTCGGGTCTCCAATATATTTGTTTTTTTTCGACTCAGGATCAGCCTCTTTATAGCCCTCTTTTGTTTCTAAAGTGCGGTCGTATCGAAGCTGAATTTCATTTTTCATCGGTTTTAATCTTTGGGTTATTTTTCGTTCGTCACTATCTGGGATGTAGATGTATGGAAGAATGGATTTTATCTTTTCCAAGTTGAGAAGCGGAACGTATTTTAGTTCGTAAAGGCTGAAGAAAAATCCGAACTTTTTCCTGTGTGTTAAGATGCTTTCTGCCACTGCTTCCGATAGGTTAGGGATGCGTAGCAAGTCGGTGATAGTAGCCTTGTTGAGGTCAATTTTGTTTAAAGCGATTTCTGACAGCTCCTCCTCCAACTCTTCGATGTTGATTTTATTCTCCTCGTTTTCGGAGATCGATTCTCCTAAATCGATAAGAATGTCAGACTCCTCATCTTGCCCAACGAGACGGAAAGATAATGAAACGGATAGTAAAAACAGAACAAATATTTTCATATAAACAAACGAAAGTAAAACAGATTTTGCCGACTGAAACTTTAAAAATCGACCTTAATACCTAATGAAAAAGAATAACCTAATTGTTTGTGAAAATCACCTCCAACATCCAACGAAAAATCGTGAAGTTTAAATCCGAAACCTAAAGTAGGGGAGAATGGTTTTGTTGCAAAACCGCATCGAATGCAGAACATCTCCATCTGATATTCCAACCCATTTCGAATGTCCCAATCTTTTAAGTCGCTGTTGACGATTTCCAGGCTCCATTCAGAGTTGTCGCCAATGGCGATATTGGAACTTAATAGTCCTGAGATAGGAAAGTCTGCGAAGTAATTCTCTACTCCATTCAGGTTCCTCTTCAATAGGTTTTGAACCCAAAGCCCGAACTTGAATTTCCTGTTCAAGACAAACAGCGTTCCGATGTCTGCCGATAATAGAAATTCATTTTCTTCGCATCCCGTAAAATAAAAATCGAAAAGGTGAAGCTGATAACCAAGAGCCAATTTTGCAGATAATCTTTTGGCCATTCCCAAAGAGAAATGAAGCTCTCTGTAATGCTCGTAACCAAAACTTTCGATAGAGGTAAATGTGTGCAAATAACTGCCAGGGTAGATGTATCCGCATTTCCAACTTCCCAATTCTTTCTGTTGATAGAGATTTAGATAGCTGATATACAAATTGGGGCTTCGGCATAAAACAGAAACAGCTGGATTGAGAACATATCCCGAATTAGATGACGTTTTTCCCAATGCCAAATTCTTAGGATCAGATACCCTAAATCTGTTTTGATGATTAGCAAACACACCTAAACAGTATAACAAAACAGATAAAAAAAACAAAAAACGCATAAATTTTGCCAAGTAGAAATTATAAATTCTTAATGAATAATATTTTACCGCTATAAATAATTATATTTGCAGGTAAACTCATATTATTTGTTCATGGCAAAGATAATAAAATATATTATAGTGTCCTTTTCTTTGATTTTTGTCTCTTTACAAATTAAGGCTCAGGATGTAATGGTGACTGTGGATAATGTGGTTTCTGCCTATATTGAAGATGGAGATACAATACCTCAGCTTTTATTACCACCGGTTTACGTGTTCCCTATTTTACATTTTAAATCAAAACAACAGGAGAAGTTCTATTGGCGTACAGTCCGTGATGTAAAACGTACATTGCCTTATGCAAAGGCTATTGGTAGGACTTTAGCGGAGATAAATGCTGAATTGGAAAAAATTCCGGATGAGAAGGGCAAAAAGGCATATATGAAATCGAAGGAGGATGATTTGATTGGTAAATATGAACCTCAGTTGAAGAAGTTGACGCTTTCTCAAGGCAAGATGCTTATCCGTTTGGTGGACAGAGAGTGTGAACAGACTTCATACGAGTTGATTAAACAATATAGAGGCGGATTTCGTGCATTCTTCTGGCAAGGCTTTGCCAGATTGTTCGGCGCCGACTTGAAGGCGAATTATGATAAAGATGATGAGGATAAAATTGTAGAACGTGTCATTATTTTGGTAGAAGCCGGACAGCTTTGATTCTCATGAAAAATAGAAATATGAAGGCTTTTCAATCAATCATAATTTTTTTTCTTTTGGTAGGTTTTCTTACTGCATGTTCTGAAAATCAGAACTTAAATGTATTTGTAAAAGATCCTCATATTCAATATGAAGGCCGATTCTTATTTTCTGATAGTAGTTTTGTAAGGTTAGATTATCCTGGTTCCCGAATCCGATTGGCTTATAATGGAACCGATATTAATATAAAATTGAAACCCAATGCTGGATATTATACGGTCAGCATAGATGGGAAAGAACCTGTGAAATTCAATTCTGCCGAATGTGGTGCAGATAGCCTTTACCGTTTGTCGACGGGATTGAAGCAAGGAAACCATATTGTGGAGGTAACCCTTGTCTCTGAAGGCTTGTTTGTAAAACCTGAATTTTATGGGTTTGTTTTGACTCCAGGTTCTGAAGTGATGCCGTTGTCTCGAAAAAAACATAAAATAGAGTTTGTTGGAAATTCTATCACTTGTGCATACGGTGTTGAGGCTGCAAAAAAAGAGGACACATTCAATGACTCCACTTCAAATTTCATAAAGGGTTATGCAGCTCTAACGGCTAAAGCTTTTGATGCCGAGATGATGGTGGTAGCCCGTTCGGGAATAGGTGTGTATCGAAATTTTGATGATAAGCCAGAAGGCTCAGAACGTCCGATGCCGGTTGTATATAAGAATGTACTTATTTCGGAAGAAAATACGCAGTGGGATTTCTCCCGTTTTGTTCCTGATCTATTATGTTTGAATTTAGGAACAAACGATTTAAGCACAACAGGTTATCGTTTGGATTTGTTTGAGAAAGCCTATCGCAATTTCATTTCTCAGATTAGGGCAAACTATCCTTCTACGAAAATTGTTATGCTGTCAGGTTGTATGGTGCAACCGGGTGCAGGATTGGAGGAGTTGCGTGCTATTCTAGATAGAATTGCTTTGGATTTGAAAAATTCAGGTGATAATAACATTTATCGATTTGACTTTGCTCCTCATGACGGAAGCTTAGGCTATGGTGCTGATTGGCACCCATCTGCATCTCAGCAGAAGAAAATGTCATCAGAGCTTGTTCCCTTCATCTCGTCTATTACGGGTTGGACTGCTGAATAGCAGATGTTCTGCCCATTGCCTTTCTATGAAACTTTGGTATCTTTAGTCGTTCAAGATACAAAAAAACACGTTGCCATGAATAAACTTTGTCTTCTACTCCTTTCATTATCTTTGATTTTCGGGTCATGTGGAAGAAAACAATCTCAATCTGTTTTCTCCTTCTCTGATGATATTGCGTTTACTCTTGATACGGGCGTGTTAAAGGTTGGTACTTTGTCTCGCTCAACTTCCTATTTCAACTATAAAGGAGAGGATATGGGATATGAGTATGAAATGGCCTCCAAATTTGCAAAATCAAGAGATTTGAAATTGGAGGTTGTCACAGCAAACGATATGGATGGCTTGGTTGATTTGTTGGCAAACGATGAGGTGGATCTGATTGCCTATCCGTTGCTGATTAATAACAATTATAAGCAAAAAGTACGCTATACAAATCATGAATATGTGACAAATCAGGTGCTTGTTCAGAAGAAAAACAAGAAGAAGAAACTTTTGAATGATGTGACGCAACTGATTGGAAAAGAAGTCTATGTGGTGGAAAATTCCAAATATCATGAACGCTTGAAAAACTTAAATGAAGAAATAGGTGGTGGTATTATTATTCGTACAGTATCTAATGAGGAAGATGAAGAGAAGCTGATTAAAAAAGTAGCAGATGGAGATATTTCCTATAC
>JALNVE010000221.1 GCA_023227695.1 Paludibacteraceae bacterium | reverse complement strand
TATCTCGGTTGGCAGTACTACTTCTGCCAACGCTATTAGTTGTTTTGTTTCCATGGTATAGAAACGTTGATACTTGGTTTTTTATGATATTTCTTTCCCCACTAAATTTCTACTGACCCATAGTTATGTGCTATTTGCAGATAATCATACAAAAAAGGTCGGAACATTGATTCCGACCTTTCTTTATACAAATGTCAATCTTTATTATTTATTTATGTAATCGACTAACCACTTTCCTACTTCACTTGTTTTATAAGCCTTTGCACCATCAGTTGCAATATCTTCGGTACAAACACCCGCTGCCATAGATGCATTCACAGCTTCACGGATCAGAGTACCCTCCTTCTGCTTACCCAAATGTTCAAACATCATCGCAGCAGATAGAACGGTTGCCAATGGATTGGCAATATCCTTGCCTGCAGCTTGAGGATAGGAACCATGTATTGGTTCAAACAAAGATGTCTGCAAGCCTACTGAAGCAGAAGCCAACATTCCCATAGAACCTGTTATGACAGAAGCCTCATCTGTCAAGATGTCTCCAAACATGTTCTCAGTAACTATCACATCAAAACGTTTTGGCCACTGTATCATCTGCATAGCTACATTATCCACAAACGTATATTCTGTTTCCACCTCTGGATAACGCTTTGCGATTTCTTGAGATACCTCTCTCCAAAGACGGGACGTAGCGAGCACATTTGCCTTGTCGACAATAGTCACCTTCTTACGTCTCTTCATGGCATATTGGAATGCTAAATCAACAATACGCTCGATCTCTTCACGTGAGTATACACATGTATCGTAAGCCGTATTTCCATCCTCAGTTCTACCCTGCGGACGACCAAAATATAGACCTCCTGTCAGCTCTCTAATACAGATAAAATCTGCTCCATCAACGATCTCTGGTTTCAAAGGAGATTTGTGAACCAAAGATTGGAAAGTTGTTATTGGACGAATGTTCGCAAATAAGCCCAACTTCTTACGCATAGCCAACAATCCTTGTTCTGGACGAACCTTTGCCGAAGGATTATTATCATACTTAGGATCTCCCACCGCACCAAAAAGCACAGCATCAGAATCCTTGCAAAGATTATAGGTCTCGTCAGGAAATGGATTTCCAACCTTATCTATCGCACAAGCACCAACCAAAGCATACTCATACGACAACTCATGTCCAAATTTAGAACAGATTGCTTTCGTAACATCTAAAGCGACATTCACAACCTCTGGACCTATTCCATCTCCAGGTAAAACTGCCAATTTTATTTTCATTTTTCTATTTTTTTTAAACTTTTAATTCTATTATTTTCTTTCAAAAGCCACATACTTAGGTTCTGTAGGCTCATAATCATCTTTATCCCAAAGTGTACTGGTAATCATCAGGTCAGCACTATATCGGTTACATGCAATAGGCACATTATGAATACGACATTGACGCAACAACATTTGAATATCAGCCTCATGAGGTTGAGCGTATAAATCGTCAATCAAGAAGATTGCCAAATCTATTTGCTTTCTTACTACCATGGCAGCGATCTCTGCATCACCGCCTAAAGGTCCCGAATTCATACATGTAATATCGGCAGCAACACCTCTTTTCTCAAAAGCATCACGAACAAGTCCTCCAGTAGTACCTGTACAGACTAACTTATGAACAGCCAAAGTATCTGCATTATGAACAGCCCACTCTACCATATCTGCTTTGCGCCTATCGTGCGCAACAAGAGCAATTGTCAACTTCTTTTTCATAATATTTCTATTTTATAATGACCAAACACAAAGACACCTGCAATTGGATTCCCTATTTTAATTTATCAAGTTCAACATCTTGACAGTTGCTTTGATGGCCGCTTCCGTTTGGTCGGCATCCAAACCATGTGTTTTGAAGACCTTCTTGTTGAACTTCCAAGTGATGGTTGTGTGAACCAACGCATCTGTCTGACCTCCAGGAGGAATGATAACCATATAGTCCAACAACTCAGGTATCGGCTTGTTCAATTGCATATAAATTTTCCACAAAGCCTTGGTGAACGCATTGTACTGACCATCTCCGGCAGCAGTCTGCTCGTAAACCTTACCGTCAATATCAATCTTCACCGTAGCCACAGGCCTCAAGCCATGAGTCAAAGACAACGAATAGTTCACGATCTTTATCGGTTGATCCTGAGCATCGTGTTTCAAAACATCTGACACGATATAAGGCAACTCCTCTTTTGAGACAAGTTGTTTTTTATCGCCCAGCTCAATGATTCGCTGCGTCACCTTCTGCATTGATGCTTCGTCTATGTTGATGCCCAACGACTCCAAATTCTTTCGAATATTTGCCTTACCAGACATCTTTCCCAATGCATATTCCCTTACACGACCGAAACGCTCAGGAAGCAAGTCATTGCAATAAAGATTATCCTTCGTATCGCCATCCGCATGGACGCCAGCACATTGTGTGAAGACATTATCACCGATGATTGGCTTGTTATTCGGAATTCTTACGCCCGAATAGGTCTCCACCAATTTGCTTACATTATACATTTTCTCCTCATGAATATGAGTCTGAACATGCAACAGATCATGTACAACAGCCAAGACACTCGTCAAAGGTGCATTTCCTGCCCTTTCACCCAAACCATTCACAGTTGTATGGATGCCATGAATGCCAGCCTGCACAGCACTGAACACATTGGCTACAGCCAAATCGTAATCATTATGAGCATGAAAATCGAAACGAACATCAGGATATCTAGTCACCATCTCCTTGCAGAACTCATAAGTCTGCTTCGGATTAAGGATTCCCAGCGTATCTGGCAACATGATTCGTTGTACTCCTTTATCTTTCACCTCATCAATAAAATGATAGATGTAATCACGAGAATGAATCATGCCATTACTCCAATCTTCAAGATAAAGATTGACAATCAAACCTCTCTTTTTAGCATTTGCTATCGCAGCACAGACATCAGCGATATGCTTATCTGTTGTCTTGCCCAACTGCATCACAACATGTTTCTCAGAACCTTTTGCCAAGAGATTGACCACCTTGCAACCAACTCCTGTAATCCAATTCAAAGAGACGTCACCATCAATGAAACCGAGCACCTCAATCTTGTCTATATATCCATGTTCTTTGGCCCAATCGGCAATCTGCTTCACGGAAGCATGTTCTCCGTCAGACACACGGGCCGAAGCTATTTCTATACGGTCAACTCCAAGTTCTTCCAATAGAATTCTAGCTATACCCAACTTTTCCTGCATAGCAAAAGAGACCCCAGAGGTCTGTTCTCCGTCACGCAGTGTCGTATCCATTATTTCTAACATGTTCTATATAGTTTGATGTTCAACAAAAAGAGAATCAAAATGCCACTCTTTTCTTCTCGTACTCTTCTATTTTATCCTTTTTAGAAAGAAGATAATCGATATCATCCAAACCTTCCAAAAAGCACTCTTTTTTATAACCGTTAATCAAAAAGCTGTGCGACTTGCCTGTACTATTGTTTTTTATAGTTTGATTTTCCAAATCGATTGTCAAAGTCATTTTCGGATCAGCCTTTACAGAAGAGAAAATCTCAGAAAGGAATGCGTCCGAAACAACTACTGGCAACACAAAGTTATTCATCGCATTATTTTTGAAAATATCAGCGAAAAAACTAGAAACGACCACTCTGAAACCATATCCTGCAACAGCCCAAGCTGCGTGCTCACGGCTCGAACCACTACCAAAGTTCTTTCCTGCTACCAAGATTTCTCCTTTATAAGTAGGGTCATTCAAAACAAAATCCTTTATCGGATTTCCTTGTTTGTCGTATCTCCAATCTCTAAACAAATTATCACCAAAGCCTTCTTTAGAAGTTGCCTTCAAGAATCTGGCAGGGATTATCTGGTCTGTGTCCACATTCTCTATTGGAAGAGGAACTATCGTGCTTGTCAAAGTTTTAAACTTATCCATATTTTTTCTTTTTATCGTAAAACAAATTACGCCATCCCTTTTTATAGCGTTCTTGGGTCTATTATCTTTCCTGTCAAAGCAGCTGCAGCAGCTACCAATGAACCTGCCAAAATTGTTCTGGCGCCCGGACCTTGTCTGCCTTCGAAGTTTCTGTTTGAAGTAGAAACAACGTATTTACCAGCAGGAACCTTATCCTCGTTCATCGCTAAACAAGCAGAGCAGCCTGGCTGACGAAGTTCGAACCCAGCTTCGGTCAAGATTTTATCCAAGCCTTCAGCCTTAATCTGTTTATCTACAGCCCAAGAACCAGGAACCAGCCAAACAACAACGCCATCAGCTTTCTTCTTTCCCTTAACGAAATGGGCAAAATCTCTGAAATCTTCGATTCTTCCGTTTGTACAGCTTCCAAGAAAAACATAATCAACAGGCTTTCCTATCAGTTTCTCACCAGATTGGAAACCCATATAATTCAATGACTTAGTAAATGAATCACGACTGGATTTCTCTATGCTGTTCAATGCAGGAATAGATGAATTTATTCCCATTCCCATTCCAGGATTTGTTCCGTAAGTTACCATTGGTTCAATCTCTGAAGCATCAAAAAGAACCTCTTTATCAAATACAGCATCATCACCACTATTCAATGTCTTCCAATATTCAACGGCTTTTTTCCAATCGTCTCCCTTCGGAGCATACTCACGATTCTTTACATACTCGAACGTTTTCTCGTCCGGAGCAATCATTCCGCCTCTTGCGCCCATCTCGATAGAAAGATTGCAAAGCGTCATTCTTCCCTCCATAGAAAGATTTCGAACTGCCTCGCCCGCATACTCAACGAAATAGCCTGTAGCACCGCCAGTTGTGAGTTGACTGATCATATAAAGAGCCATATCCTTTGCGGAAACACCAGCCTTAAGTCTGCCTTCAAAACGAATTCTCATCGTCTTTGGCTTTGCCTGGAAAATGCATTGTGTGGCCAAAACCATCTCCACCTCACTAGTTCCGATACCAAATGCTACGGCACCCATCGCTCCGTGAGTTGAAGTATGCGAGTCACCGCAAACAATCGTCATACCTGGCAAAGAAAGTCCATTCTCAGGTCCAACGACGTGGATAATTCCATTTTTCTTATGACCCATAGGGAAATACTGAACGCCGAAGTCTTTTGCATTTTTATCCAACGTATCGACCTGATTCTTTGAAACGGGATCAACGATTGGCATCTCCTGGTTCATTGTCGGAATATTATGATCCGGCATACAGTAAACCTGATTTGGACGGAAAACCTGAAGACCTCTGTTTCTTAAGCCTTCAAAAGCTTGCGGACTTGTCACCTCGTGGCAAAAAAGTCTGTCTATGTATAATTGCGTAGGACCATCTTCAACCTTCGTCACTACGTGAGAATCCCATATTTTATCAAAAAGTGTATTCATATAATCACTATTTCTTTCTAAATTAAATGCTGGATTCAAGCGGACAATGCAACCTCATTTAAATCCAAGTTTGTCAATTGTTTAAATTTTTGTAAAGGAGTCATATACCCTAATCTTTTCCTCGGTCTCGAGTTTAAGATGTTTT
>JALNVE010000220.1 GCA_023227695.1 Paludibacteraceae bacterium | reverse complement strand
CATAGTATGTTTGTCCAATAAAACCTGTAACGCTTATTTAGGACTTGATACTTTTTTAAAAATCTTTTTCATTTTACCCAAAAGTTTTGTCCAACTTCTGGGGTTCATGCCAGCGCCCCGTCTTTACTGGTGACCGACCGAAGGGTAGTTTTTGATCTGAAAACTTGCCTTCGAGATTGGAGAGGTTAATGATCCTTATCTTCACACATCTGGTACAGTTTGCGGTAAAAGGCGTGCTTTGTGAGGGTGGCCACGTTGCCGAGGATGATCAACTTCATGCGAGCGCGGGTTATCGCGACGTTCATTCGACGGAAGTCGGACAAGAAACCGATGTCACCCTTCTCGTTAGAGCGGACAAGGCTAAGGATAATCACATCACGCTCTTGGCCTTGGAAACCATCTACCGAATTGATGGTGATGAGTTTACGGTAAGGTTTCAGATTTTTATTCCTTGCCAAAAGACTACGCAAATAGTAGACCTGCGCCTTGTATGGAGAAATTAGTCCAAAGTCGATGCGCTCGTCCAAGATACGTTCGCCGCCCACCTTTTCGATGTACTCTTCGAGCAGCTGCATCAGCAGTTGGCCCTCCTGTCGGTTCAGACGACCAGCACTCTGTTCCACAAACTCCTCCGCAAAGCCCTCCGTCTCTGTATCTTTCCACTCAATGGGAGCATCAAAATCCAAGATGCCGCGGTGCTTCACCTCAGGTGCCGCTACCAGCTGGCCGTTGTAGAACCAATCGGACGAGAATCGCATGATAACCTCGTTCATTCGGTACTGCACATTTAGCAGTGAGACGACCTCCGGTTTGGTGTCGACCACCTTCTGCATCAAAGTATGGTCAAGGCCCTTGCGGGCTGCCTCAATACACTTGATGGTTGGCAGTAGCTGACAATGGTCGCCCGCCAAAACAACCCTATCGGTCTTGGCAATGGCAATCCAACAAGCCGCTTCGAGCGACTGTGCCGCCTCGTCTATAAACAGAGACGAGAAGCGTTTACCCATCAACAAGCGGTTGCTTGAGCCTACCAGCGTACAGGCAATCACCCTTGCTTCGGAAAAGAGGCTTTCCCTGATCTCCAATTCAAGAGACTCGGCCGTCTCCTTCAGTTTTAGGATTTTATCTTGAAGTGCGCCTCTGTCTTGCACACCTTTTTTCTTTTTATGAAGTTCGCGGATATTCTTTCTGATACCCCAAAGCGAGTCGTATTTCGGATGCGATTCGAACCTACGCTCGTACGTGAAGGAGAGCATCTTATCGTTCACCCTTGTCGGATTTCCAATACGAAGCACGTTGATGCCACGGTCTACGAGCATCTCTGAGATCCAGTCGACCGCCATATTACTCTGCGCGCAGACCAGCACCTGCGTTTCACGACGAAGCGTCTCATAAATAGCTTCGACCAGCGTCGTGGTCTTTCCTGTACCAGGAGGTCCGTGAACAATAGCGACATCACGTCCCATAAGCACCTTGTTGACCGCCTTCTCCTGCGCCGGATTCAGCCACGGGAAGCGCACGGGATAGGCATTTGCCATTGTCGGCTTCTGTACACCCAGCAGAATATCACGCAATTCTGCCAAGCGGTTTCCCTTTGCGTTGACAACCGCATTCAAGGCCTCGAACATTGCCTGATAAGAGGTCTCGTCGAAAGCCAACTGCACACCCAAGCGGCCGTTCGTCTCCAGTTGAGCCAACGCACTTTGGTTGGGCAAGGTCACCACCATGGTATTTTCATCCACATAACTCACCTGAGCCGAAAGTTTGATACTGCGTATCATACCCGACATATCGACAGCAAAAAACTCGATGGGCTTACCATACTCAAAAGCATGTTCCATCTCCAGATTCTCGTGTCGGTTGAGCTCCACCACATATTGGTTGAGCGTATTGAAATGCGAATGACCTATCGAAACAGGAAACCAACAGATGCCAGAGGCCACCTTCTTCACGATAGAGATAAGGTCTGACTGTCGGGTGAAACACTCCTTGTCATATTCATACTCCATCTGCAGAAGTTGCCTTTGCTGCAACAAATCGGTTATGGCATTATTTTGTATCACATTATCCTTCCTTTCCTAAAAAATGTCTGCAAAGTTACATAAACGGCAAACAACAAGAAGATTTCTTTGGTAAACAAATCACAACTCCCGACAAATTCCCTACATTTGTAACAATAAAAGCTTCATGAAATGAAAAAACTAATTTTCCCGATTCTATTCTTCAGCATAAGCATTATAACTGGTTCTGCACAAGAACAAGAGAAAACATGTATCAATCTGAAGGAGTGTTTAAGTATAGGATTAGAGAAGAATTATGGAATACAAATTGCACGAAACAATGAAGAGATTACAAAAAATGACAATTCTCTAGGTAATGCCGGATTTCTACCTACAATAGACCTCACAGCAGGTTATGACGGCTCTCTATACAACTACGAAAAGAAGATAACAGATACAGGCGTTAAGAACACGTACAACAACGTCAACGACAACGACTTCAATGCTGATTTGGGACTCAATTGGACTGTTTTCGACGGAATGAAGATGCAGGCTACCAAAGGTAAATTGAAGGAGTTACAGAAGCTTGGCGAACTCAACACCCGAATTGCTGTTGAAAGTCTCATTTCCGACATTCTTGTGGCTTACAACGACCATATCTTCCAACTTCAAAAGTTGAAGAACATGGAGGCAACAGTCAACCTGTCCAAAGAGCGTGTACGTATTGTAAAGGCAAGATATCAGATTGGAGCCATGTCACATCTGGAGTTGAAACAGGCCGAAGTCGACCTTAACTCCGACATGTCCAGACTCATCACTCAAAAAGAGGCTTTCAAAGGTTCCATTATCAACCTCAACAAGTTGCTTTGTATCGAACCTATTGAAGTTGATCTGGCAAATGCAGACAGCACCATTTCTCTTCTTCCTACATTAGAATTTGAAAATTTGAAAAGCGAAGCAGAACAGTGGAACGCAGATCTGCTCGTCTCTGCAACCAAATCCAACGTCGCGTTACAGGATCTGAAAATAGCCCGTTCCGAATACTATCCTTACCTCCGGTTGAATGCAAGCTACGGATACGACAAGAATTACAGCGGGCTGGAACCTAAAAACACGACTCAAAAAATGGGATTGTACTATGGCGCCACCATCGGTTTCAACCTTTTCAACGGTCTTGATAGCAAAAGGAAAATAAGAAACACAAAATTAGCTCAACAAAACGAAGCCCTATCCGATTTGAATATACGTTTGGAGTTAAAAGCCATTCTTTCATCTCTTTATCTATCTTATACCAACAACATCGAGTTGAAGGATATGGAGGCGCAAAACCTTGTGATTGCAAAGGAATATTACGAGACCTCTATCGATAAATATAAATTGGGTTCGCTTTCCGGATTGGAGTTAAGAGAGGCACAAGTAAGTCTGCAAGATGCTGAAGAGCGTCTTCTATTAGCAATATACAACATAAAACTTTGTGAAATATCACTCAAACAGGTAAGCGGCAAAATAAGCGAATATATGGAGGAAGAGTAATTACTCTTCCTCATCTTTTGTCTTCAAAATAAGGGTTGTTGCGCCCAAGGTGATAATCTCACCATCTTGAATGACACGGCGCTCGTTTTTCTGAAGAATATCATTCATCACAAACGTACCTACCAAACTTTCACAATCCTGAACCGTATAAACAATCTCGCCATTCGGCTTCTCGGTTACATCGACAATACAATGTCTGCGATCCATGCTCATATCAGCAGTATCGATAGGAGCATTGATCTCTGTTCCCATAGACCTACGGCCAAAGAGATTCTCGCCCAACATCAAAGGAATGGATTGTCTAACACAGAAAACGTTTTCCAAGACCACAATACAACCATAGAGTGAAGGAGCCTTTTTTTCCTCCTTCTTAGTTTTGAAACGAACACTGAACTCCTTTCCGCAATGCTCACAATGGAACATCAGGGAGTGTCCAGGTTCGATTCTGTCCTCTTCGAAACGGACAAAGCCGTCGCACTTCGGACATCTTATTTTTCTTATTGCCATAATGTTCTGAATTAAATTTAAACTATGAATTCTTTTTCTTTACGAATTCAATCAAAATATTTTCATCAAGTAACCCTAGGTGAACAAAGCACGACCTGAGTTTTTGTTATAATTCGTAGTCACAAAAATCATTTGCCCTGTTTTACCTTCTTCAGCATTTCAAATTCCTTCTTGAAATTCGGGGTAAACACATCTTCAGAAAGAGCCTTTTCAATCTCGTCAAAGCTCCAGAAACGGCCTTCGTCCAACTCTACAGGGTCAATTTTAAACTCCCCTTCGTAAACAGTACGGTAAGAGTAGACCAATTCACGTTCAACCAAACTTTCCCAAACGTATGAATAGTTGAATTCGGGTTTGAAGTCTACCACACCCAACTCCTCACGAGCTTCACGACGTAGAGCAGTCTCAACCTCTTCTCCCAAATCAATATGACCACCCACAGCCGTATCCCATTTACCAGGTTGGATATCCTTACTCAGGGATCGTTTCTGCAGGAACAAATCGCCTTTTGAATTAAATATATGCAGATGAACTACAGGATGAAGCAACAATGATCCGCCATGGCACTCTTTTCTCGTAGCCTGGCCTATAATGTTTCCGGTCTCGTCTACCAACGGAAAAATCTCCTCTTTTGCCATTATCTTTCTGTTTCTGAATTTGATGCAAAATTAGTCAAATTTTGCGACTTTATTGGCAAGGGAGGAGAGAATGCTGCGGAGAAAGTTTTTGATGAAGATAAAAAGACCGTGGACAGCTTCCAAACACGAATCAGCTCAAATTGTATTTGCATAAAATTTCAGGAAACGTTTTATCCACTTGGTTTCCACAATAGATTGCGCAGAAAGAGCAAATAAAAAAAGCTGCGCCAACAGTTTCGGCACAGCTTTTCTATCATTGTTTTTAAATATTATTTCTTCATGAATCTTGAACCATAAACGGTTGATGCTGTCTCTACCTTTACAAAATAGACACCTGACGATAAATAGTCCACATCCACACTAGCATCGGATTTGTCAGAGCATAAGATCTGGCGTTCTAACATTCCTAAGCTGTTGTAGATAGAGATAGACTTGATGTCATTATCTCCAAAATTCTCATACAAATCATCCGTTATCTTTACATTCAAGGTGGACAAAACTGGGTTTGGATAGATTTGGACTCCTTCGTTCTCCCCTTCTTCATCAGCAAGATAATCGTCCAGATCCACTCCCTCAGGACAACCTGAAGCATTTTTCTCTCGGTATGTCACTGTATTTTCACCATCTATACAGAGACCAAACTTCACCCAAAGATTTCCATCATCCTCCCTACCATATGATGCATTCGTATTCAAAGGCACACAAGTAATAGAATCCAATATTATGGTTGCGTCCTGTCTGTTATAAGCCAAAGCCAACTTAGAACCAGAAGCTGAGATCTTGAAATCTGCATGGTTAGGACCTCTCCAAATCGCGTTATCTGCATAAATAATCTTATGTT
>JALNVE010000219.1 GCA_023227695.1 Paludibacteraceae bacterium | reverse complement strand
TTCTCTAAGGAAGTGGCCGATGCGGGCTACGCTACAGACCCGACATATTACAGAAAGATAACGTCGGTGATAGACATATTAAAAAAAAAAGCACAAATAATCCGCTGATTTGGGCGGGCATCTTGGGCGTAACACTTGCTATCTTATGGAGAAAAAGAAATTAAGGATAAGGACGGAACTATACACCGGGAACAAGACTCTTATTCCCGACGGGTTCTATTGTGTCAACTTCTACAACCAAGGAACTGACACGGCGGTAATCATGGGCACCATAACCGTAACGCCCGGAACGTCTCACGAATTTAACTTCGAGCGGGACGAGGTGATAGACACGAAGTTTGACGTCTTGTTCAGAAACGAGACGACCGACCATCAATTAGTAGTAACGACAATTTACGCAGATTAAATATGGGATATACAGTAAGCGGATCGGGCGCAGGTGCGAAGGTCACCGTAAACCCCGACATCGACATTAAGAGCTCCGACAACTCGGTAGACGTATCTTCGGCCTTGGAAAACAACAAGAAGACGTACGATCTAAAGGTGAAGACTGCAACTGGCGGTTCGAACATGGTGCGTATCACTTTAACGGACGAAGAAATAGAGGCAGGCACTAAATTGCTCGACTTTACTGATGTATCCGGTTTTATCATCGAAACATACGATGATAGAAAAGTTCCGGCCGCCTTTCAGTTCGTAGCTTCAGGAGTCGTGGATAACGATAATGTCTACAGGTTCAACTTCCCGAACGGAACGGATGAATTCATACTAAAGGACGGCGAGTCAGCCACTCTGATAGATTCATTTGCGGATTATCCAAACGGAATTTATCCGGGTGAAGTGTTACAGGCTACTCCTAATGCAGGTGACGCATGGACGCTACAGAAGGATTCTGACATAACTAGCCGTAACGGGTCTATCGAGATAAGGCCTAACACGCCGAAGGGTTATGACCTTTCAGTGCACGAAGCATTCCCAGTAGCTTACGCCGGCAACGCTGAGGAGTTTAACGAAGGTGTCAGATACTTAAATGGGAAAGGAGGCGGCCGTCTTCTTATTACTGGCGAAATATTATTCTATGAATTCGCCGACACTACGAAGATACCTACAGCCGAAAGGATGTACACCATTGAAGACTGGACGAGTCGAACGGATTCCGAAAAAACGGCAGGTGTCGACATGACCAATCCAGCTTCCGTAATTAATTTCGGCAACAACCTGAATGACATCTATATCGAAAAGCATGCGCCAAAAGCGGAGCTATGTCTGTTTAAAAGGAAGGGCCCTTCGGCGGTAGATCTTGTTCCTCAAAAGATGTACACGTTAAAGGCGACTATGATTCGTCTGAAGGAAATGTGGATAGGGGCGACTAACGACGCTTCTATAATTTACGAACTAGCAGCACCTTATATGACCACTCAGCCCTATTTGATTATAACGAGTGAATTGCGGGCGGAAAATTGCGGGTTCGGACTACAGACAGGAGGAGACGCCAACAATTCCACCGGGGAGATATACGACATAACTCGACCTCTGAAAGAACTGTTTTGGGTAGAAGGAAATTATGATTGGCGGTCCGGTGCAGGTTCGTTCCCGAAGGCGTACATCCTTAATCCTGAATTCAAAACCTTCTATTACGTGCAAGGAGACCTGCCGTGCAAGATTCAGAGCACCATTCCGGTGCGATACTTCGGATGGTCTACTAAGGTCGCCAAGAATTACTTCTTCTGCCGTTTCTGTTACAAGGTGGACGAACAGAAGGTGTTGCCTGATACGTTCAATTTACAGATAATAGACGACAGGGATACCGCACAGTATGGCGGTAGCAAAGTAGGAGCATTTATCATCACTGCGCCTGGTTGTGTAGTGAAGGTGACGGATGGAGACCATCTCATTTCTGGAGGAGACAAAAACAGGGTGACGGCCTTTAATTCGATATGGGCTTCCAATAAGTTGACCCTGTTTGACACACAGACGCAATCCATCCCTACTAACATGTTGACACTTGATGAGGAAAGCGGATTGGTGAAGAAATCGGCCGTTCCACAGACGCAACCCATCACACCATCTGTAACAGCAGGTCAAGTGTTGAAGACGGTTGAGAATCCGGATACGCACGTAAATGAAATAGCGTGGGCGAACGAGTCCGGAGGCACCATCGCCCCATCAACCGCGGAGAACCAGATACTACGCACCGTGCGAAACGCACAGACGCAGCATCTGGAGACGGCGTGGGCCGAAGAGATGCTAAGCGGATTCGAGACTTACTCATACATAGACGCACAAGAAAGCAGCGTCCCTTACGCCTCCGATTCGGTTTCCGCCATATTGGTGCGCTGCCACCCGCTTGCAGACTCGTACATCAAAGACCTCTCGGTACTGATCACGCAGGGTGCTGAACGTGTGTTCCGCCTCGCACTGTACGACAAGAATAGAAACCTGCTCGGACAGACGGCCGAAACGTCGCTCAACCAAACCGGATTCGTGACGCTCAGCCTTCCCGCTCCCGTGCAGGTGCTGCACAGCGAAAGCTACCTTATAGGTCTGCTTACATCCGGCAACGGGTATCTCCTTTCTGGAAGGACGATAAACATACAGACGAACAACATCCTCCCGTTCGTCTACCAGTCGCAGAACAACCTTACCGGAAACCAGTTTCCGGAGACGTTCAACGACGAGGTGAAGGCGGGCTCCACGTTCGTGCCTTACCTTGCAGCTAACTCAGGAGTATGATGGACACGATAACGATAACACTAATCGGCGCGGCGGTTTCGATAGTCACCGCCGTGCTGGGCTACAAGCAAGGCCAGAAGAAGAGCGATGCGGAGGCTACGCGCACCGCCTTCGAAAGCTACAATTATGCGCTCGAGTCGCTGCGCAAAGAGTTTGAACAACGTATAGAGGCGTTGCGGAAGGAAAACGAAGAGTTGAAAGTCCGCATCGCCTCCATCGAAAAAAGCAAGAAGAAATGATCACGATAAAGAAACTAAGGCTCATTTGGTTCCGGGCGGTAATGCTGGGCTTTGCCCTGCTGATGTTATTATCATGCTCCACGAAACGTAAGCTAAGCAGCACGGAGGAAAGCCGGCACACCGCCACGGAATCTAGCCTTAAAACAGACACCGCCGCACGGACGGACAGCACCGCCACGGCCTCCGCCCTGGTGAAGGTCTCCAGTTCCGACATTGTGACAGACACGGAACGCGAAGCCGTCATCGTCAAGTTCGACACAACAGGGCGCATCACGGAACGAACTACCATAACCGAGCGCATCACGGCCGCCGCCCTGGTGAATGACTCCAGTTCCGACATTGTGAACGCCACGGCCATAACGCAACAATCGCACACCGCCGCCGCGCTACATAGCCAAGCCGAGCAGGCGGAGAGCAAGGCCACAGCACAGGAAAGCAAGACAACCAAACAAGCCTTCAGCTGGTGGTGGCTTCTGTTCCTTGCGGCCATACTGTTTGCTTGTTATAAAGTGAGGAACTATTTGTTATCAAGATTGTAAACCGTATCTTTGCCCTACAACAAACAAAATACAAAGAGCATGGTAACGGTAGAAATAGACGAAACAACAGCAAAGGGAAAGAGACTGCTAAAGGAGCTATCTCTTTGTAACGAGGTGATTATTCATAATGATGCTTTAATAGGAGGCATAGAAACCGAATGCACATGGGAAGAGCTTAAGTCAGAATTAAAGGAAGATTTCAAAAAACATTACGGAGTAGAGTATGATTCGATTTAAGAAGATTGCGAAAAAGCAAATCAAAAAGTTATATGAGGCAATTGTATTTAAGTACGGAGCACCTTTGACGGCAAAGAAATACTCCGAAGGGTTATTCGTCTCCATTGACGGACTAGACAATGACACCGTAAATTATAGAATTTGTTTGGACAAGTCAATTTTGAGAAAATACCATTTTCAAACAAGAAGAAAAAATTACAAAAAGATGGCTATCATTTACGCTAATATAAACGATATAATCGTCATTCTTGAAGTCAAACCGCAATCCACCATTACCGGATTGCGATAACCACACCCCCTTCCATTCCACCCACAAACCACGGGCGAGGCTTCCCCATCGGAACGCCCCGCCCGTTTTTTTGTCAGAACTCGGGGGCCTTTTCATATATCAATTTAACTAGGTTAGGATCTTCATGCTTTGCGTATATGGAAGTTATGTCAAGGCTAGAGTGGTCGGCGTGCTGCATAATTGAAAGGTCGTCGATGCCCGCCTTTATCATTTCAGATATTCCGGTGTCCCGAAGAGAATACAACTGCATCTCCTTCGGCAGTTTCAGTTCCTTACGCACGGAGTCCCATAGCTTTGTGAATTTAGAGGAATACAGCTGGACGCTTCCAGGATAGAGTGTGTCGATGTCAGAAAAAAGGAAATCCGTTTTTTTGTATCTTTCCAAGTTAATCCCCTTCAATAGGTCTATTGTTTTTTTGTTGATTGCAGAATATCTAGAGTGGTGGTTTTTGGCCACCTCTCCGGGCACACGAATAAACCGCCCTTCCAGATCAACATCCCCTACCCTTAGGTTTCTTATCTCTTTGGGTCTTATCAAAGAAGTGTATACGAGATTGCACACTATCAAAAAATTATCCCCCTCCAAGTGTTTCGTTATCATGTCCCTGTATTGCTTTGGTATTATGGTTCTTGTTTTCGGTTCTTTCCTTTTCGACTTTATCGAGTTGAACGGATTCTCTTTTACATAACATTTTTCAAGACTCCAATTAAACATCACCTTGCTTATCTTCAGGTAATTGTTGTATGTGCGCGCGGAGACGTTTCTTTCATTGTACGCATAATCCATAAACTTTACAGCCCATACCCGGGTAAACATCGAAGCGAACATTTTAGGGTCATATCTATTCAACCATCCTAGGAATATGTTGATGAAACTGGAATAGCTTCGCATCGTGTCGGGCCTCATCTCCTTCTTTTTTTCGTTTATAAAAAGTTCGGACACGTCTTTCATGGAGACGTAAAGCCTAGAATCTTCGCCGTGAAAAAAAGGATTCCATCCGGTCATCAATTTATTGTTAATGGCAAGCACCATTCCCATGACGTGCTTTCTGGCGTCCATTTTTAATTTGTAACGTTTCCTAATCTTATCCACTCGAATGCGGATTCTTTTTAATTGATGATCTTTGGGAGATTCGACGTAGTACTCAATCATCCATCCGGACGGGTACTCCTTCAGTACCGCTGGCAGGTAATTGTAATTTAGCGAGTCTGCGTTTTGGGGTTTCTCGTTTATTGGCATTTTTTTTTTGAGTCTCAAAAACGAAGTTTTCAAAACCCAAAAAAAATTGTCTCGAATTTGTCACACTTTTTTCAAGGAAAAGCGCCAAATACAAGACAACTTATTGATTTATTGAAATTTGTGCCCAAAATGAGATTCGAACTCACACTTGGGCATGAAAACTTTCGTTTTTTTTATTATTTACTATTCAGGCACTTGAGTGCCTTTTTTGTTTTTTTCTTGGTGTTTTTTGTCTCGTTTTCG
>JALNVE010000218.1 GCA_023227695.1 Paludibacteraceae bacterium | reverse complement strand
GAACACAGTTCAGGGGCGTGGCAGACGTGAAGTTTTTCATGTACAGGCTTGCCAAACTTTATTCTTGAATCTGGGGATTCTTGTCCTTGTACCAACCCCACCTATCCGCTGATCCAAAAAAACGTAAACAATCGGAAGTTTGGTCTTCCGATGTTTACGTATCCTTTAGTTACCGTTTTTATATAAAATTTGTAGTTTCCTAATCACAAAGTAACGCACTAAATCTCAAAAACAAATGGAGATATGTTTCAAAAAGTGCATAAAAATAGGTCATTTAAAGGTAAAAAAGGTCATTAAACAACATTATACCGATTATCGAGAATCTTCATCTGTGATTCTTTTTGATTTTTCCTAACTAATCCTCATTCATAATAATTTACGTGCAGGTCAAATAATTATTGGTGAATCATTTGTTCAAACTTATAAAATTCAATAATTTCACGACCTGTTTTCAAAGATTAGAAAAAACAAAGCAACTTGAATTTTACCTAGTAATTTCATCAATATAGGAGATTTTATATGACATTTTTAGAAATAGGAAAAAGAAACAAACGTTTATTTCAAATGCCTAAGATTCATAACAAACAATTAAATTTCTTTGTTAACAAAATCATCATCCCTGGAATTATCGGGATCTGTGCCGTAATCATTTTTTTCTATGCAACAAACTTCACATTGACCACATACCAAACTTGGAATACCACTTGTTTGGAATATCAGAACAGCGTAAAATGGTATGTCAATAAAGATCTAAACATCAAGTCAAAAGATCTTTTTCATGTGCTAAATTCATGTATGGATACTCTCTGCAAAATGGGGATAGACACTTCCGAATTAGGCCAAATCAAGATTATTTTTGCTGCAAACGACAAAGACTATCAATGGAAAGTTTTTTTTTGTAACGAAGCAGAACTCGGCAAATCATTTACCAATAACACATTGGTACTACGCCCTTCAGACTTTGCAGGAAATAAACTTATTAATAGGATTAAAGATTCCACTTACACATACCAACTCGACCTTGTCATTTCCCATGAATTAGTTCACTGCATAACAAAAGACAAGCTCGGATTCTTTAGATTCATCTATCATAACATTAGAAATCCATGGAAAAACGAAGGGATTGCTGAACATATAGCAGGAAGGTCATCTCTAAAAACAGAAGATGGTTTTAAGGAATTTTTCGCAATAAACGACAAGAATAGCCTGATACAAACAGACAAAAGATTATCAGTTCAATACTTCTATTTTTTGAGCCGTTTGAAGACAGACTATCTACTTAGCAAAGGAATCTCTTGGAATGAATTTTTCAAAAACAATTATGACGAACAGGAGTTGGAAGAAAAAATCAAACAAGAACTGAAAGATAGTACATATACCTATCCTACACGTAAACCTATTCGATTCTAAAATATTATTTAGTCTTTTTCCAGACAATCTTACCCTTCTCGGTAAAAACAAAAACCGACTTTCCGTTCACATATTCATAGCAGCCTTCTGTCTCATTCCAAACACGATCATAAGAAAATGGAACAATAACCTTTCCTTTTTTGTCTATCACACCCCACTTTCCGCCAATCCAAGTGGTTGGATTATCCATATCAGTGGAAGAATTATCAGCAAGCATTGCTCCTGTATTAGCCAAGGTATATTTTCCTACAAAACGATTTGCCTGCGTGTAACGGATTGGGATCACAGCTTTTCCCTTCTTGTCAGTAAATCCAATCAGATTCTCTTTCTGCACACGAATCAAGCCCTTGTTGTAACTGTCAGGGGTTCCATTCTCCACATAGACACGATATAACTCATTTCCCCATGCATCCACAACATACCATTGAGAATCGTCTAAAAGAGATTGCAGAACAACAGGTTTCTTTATGGTAGAATAGACACAATCGTATTTGCCAGGAGCAATCCTAACATTACCCTTCTTGTCTTTATATCCATACCCTGCGTCTTGCGAGAAACGATATATTTTGCCTTGCGCAGATGCCATGAAAGCTGAAAACAAAACACCTATGAATAAAGCAGTCAATCTCATTTCTAAATAAATTTATCAAAAAACAAGGTACAACAAGATTTCTATATTCAGAACAAAATTGGATTATAAATCATCATTCTCATCAAGATCGTCATCATCGTCAGAGAAATCAAAATCGAATTCGAAATCGGCGTCAGATGCATAACTAGGCTCAACGTATGTCTCCAAGTCACGACGCTCCTTCTTGGTTGGTCTACCCGTACCTCTATCACGTAGACCAGACTTCGCATAACGGCCCAAATCCATCAACTCCAATTGGTCGGGAGTCGTCACATTCTCCATGAACTCAGGAACCAATTTAGCTCCCATTCTATTCTCCGAAAGGGCCAAAACCTTGAACGAAAAAAGAACTGGTGGACGCTTAATTTGGATAATGTCACCCACTTTCACTGAACGTGAAGGTTTTGCTGCCGAACCAGAAATCTGAATTTTGCCCTTCTTACAGGCATCTGCTGCCATGCTTCTGGTCTTGAACAGACGTACTGCCCACATCCATTTGTCGATTCTTACTTCGTCTTTCTTCTTCTCTGCCATAACAAATCAAAAAAAGGCAGGTCATGCAGACCCTTCCAGATCCGACATCACCTGCCAAATGATATCATTTATTATTAAACTGATTCATTGTAGTTTGGACACCAGCAAGGCAGAAACTGTTAATCATCTCACCTGCCATATTCAAACGATCCTGTAAGGTTTTCTGTTCCTCTTCCGAGAAATCACCCAACACATAATCAACTTGTTGACCACGTTGATAATTGCTGCCAATGCCGAAACGCAAACGCACATATTTGTCAGTACCAATCATCTGCTGGATATTCTTCAACCCATTGTGACCACCGTCGCTGCCATTACCCTTCATACGAAGTGTACCGAAAGGTAAAGCCAAATCGTCGACTACCACTAGCAAGTTCTCCAAAGGAATATTCTCCTTGTTCATCCAATAGCGAACTGCATTACCACTCAAGTTCATGAATGTATTAGGTTTCAAGAAAATGAGGGTCTGGTTTTTCAAACGGAACTCAGAAACAGAACCATAACGGTTCTCTGTAAAAACAAGATTGGACGCTTTAGCATAAGCGTCCAATACTCTGAATCCGATGTTATGTCTGGTTTTCTCGTATTCCGAGCCTATATTACCCAAACCAACTACCAGAAATTTCATTTAATCTAAGATTATTTTCCGCTATTTCTAGTTGCCTTAACAGAAACAACAACATTGATTGGGTTGTTCAAAAGTGTTAAGTTATCGAAAGATAGAGCACCAACTTGGATAGTCTTGCCAATACCCAAAGACTCAACGTTAACTGTCAACTTCTCAGGAATGTTAGTGTACTTACCTTTAACTCTAAGTTTACGCATATCTTGGCTCAATTTACCACCTTGCTTAACACCTTCTGCCAAACCTTCCAATTTAATAGGAACTTCCATAACGATATCTTTATCGTCAAATATCTCAAGGAAATCTATGTGAAGAATTTTCTCAGATACTGGGTGGAATTGAATCTCCTTTAATATTGATTTTACTTTTTTGCCTTCAACATTCAAATCAACACTGAAAATCTCTGGAGTATAGATCAACTTTCTTACGTCTGCTGTCAATACTTGGAAATTAACATTCTCCTTACCTCCGTAAAGAACGCAAGGGATTGCATCTGTTTTTCTTACTGCTTTAGTTGCCTTTTTACCAAGACCCTCTCTCTTTGTACCTTTTAATTCAAAATTTTTCATTTGTTTTAATAAATTTGTGTTACTCAAAATTAAGTTAGTGAAGGCTTAATTTCCCATCACACTCCCGCAGGTTTCAATAGAAACCTCGAAAAGCGGTGCAAAGATAACACAAAAAAAGAAGTTTATCAAACCCTCATTGCAAAAATGAGAAATTGTTTCAATTTTATCGTTTGATTATCAAGACGGGTTTTCGCTACGAATCAAACAAATCAAAACGAATGTTCAAGAAACTACAGATTACAAAGATGGAGGACATCCCGTAGATTGGATGACTGCCTGATATGCATTTCGTTACATTCTCAAATTTGAATTTGCATTACCACGTATGCCTACTTTGAAGATGAACCCATTATTAATGATTTTGCAAGAAGCATGGCAAACTATCTGACAAATAAAATATTCAGAATACCAATTCATTTACACAAAACCATTGATAATCATTAAATTCATCAATAATACCGAACTTTATAAACCTTTTATTTTCTTTGCTTAAAAAAATACGTACCTTTGCGGAAATTTTATAAAATATCCGAAATCAATTCTATATAAATGGACAACAATCACCCATTCTCGGTCTTCTCTGGTACAAGCACAAGGTACTTAGCTGAAGAGATTTGCAGCAGCCTCGGCTGTCCGCTTGGTAAAATGAATGTTCAAAGATTCGCTGATGGCGAATTTGGAGTTTCTTACGAAGAGTCAATCCGTGGACACTATGTATTCTTAGTTCAGTCTACATTCCCTAACGCTGACAATTTGATGGAGCTTTTATTAATGATCGATGCTGCAAAGAGAGCATCGGCTCAGAAAATAATTGCTGTCATCCCTTACTTCGGTTGGGCTAGACAAGACCGTAAAGACAAGCCACGTGTTGCAATCGGCGCAAAACTTGTTGCTGATTTGCTAAGTGCTGCTGGTATCGACAGACTTATCACCATGGATCTCCACGCAGATCAGATTCAAGGTTTCTTCAACGTTCCTGTTGATCATCTTTACGCTTCAACTGTATTCCTTCCATACATACAGTCAATGAAGTTGGAAAATTTAGTGATTGCATCTCCAGACGTTGGTGGATCAAAACGTGCTAACTCTTATTCAAAATACCTTGGATGTCCAATGGTAATTTGCCACAAGAGCCGCGAGAAAGCTAACGTAATTAGCGAAATGACTATCATCGGGGATGTCAAGGGAAAGAACGTCATCATCCTTGACGATATGGTTGATACTGCTGGTACTCTTACCAAAGCAGCAGACATCATGACTAACGCTGGTGCAAAATCAGTTCGTGCCATCGTTACTCACCCAGTTATGTCTGACCCTGCAAGCAGCCGTGTTGACGAATCCATCTTGACAGAGATAATCTTCTCCAACTCAATTCCTTTCAACAAGAATTGCAAAAAAGCTCACGTCCTCTCAATCGCAGACATGTTTGCAGACACCATCCGCCGTGTTCACCATGGCGAATCAATCAGCGAGCAATATCTCATCTGAGATTAAGATTTACGATAAAAAAAGGTCGGCTGAAATTTCAGCCGACTTTTTTTTTCATCCAATTAGACCAATTGATCCAAGTTAATCTAATTAGTTTGGCCGAATGGCCAAATAAAAAAAGCTGTGTTTACACACAGCCTTCTATATTTTCAATTGTCACGTCCTGAAATAGCGTTACAACAAAAAAGTAACGAATATGAAAGGAAAAGAAAGACAGTACGTTAGACGTTCACAAAAAGACTACCCGATGAGCTTTAAGCTTGCGGTAGTAAG
>JALNVE010000217.1 GCA_023227695.1 Paludibacteraceae bacterium | reverse complement strand
CATAGTAACGTTTAAAAGCTCGATTTTTCATCTCAAAACTTTCAAATGCTCAAAACCCCTTTGTTTATAGGAGATGTGGGCATGTCTCATCCTGCAAAATGACCTATAGGTCGAAAAAGAGATGTCTTTGGGGCATCTCTTTTTTTGTTGTTTATAAAAAGAAGAAGAGAAGGTCATCTTCATGTATAATGTGTGCTGCCCCTTCGGGGCGCGTGAATTCCATATACAAACATACTGATAACTAGGGCGGTGCCCTGGTCTAGCGTTGTATTGGGCTTTCAGCCCGTTTTAATGCTAAGTTACATCGTCTTGAATCCGTATAGACATATTTCTCATTGTATTCTATATTATACTCTTTCAAAACACATCAAGTCTCATATCATTTCCATTCTTATTCGGGCTGAAAGCCCAGCACAACGATAGCCCTGGGCATCGCCCAGGGACTACAATACGATTTGCGTAGAAGTTTCCGCGCCCCGTAGGTGGCAGCACATAAGGTGGGTCTGAAAACATGCTGGCGATTGCTCAGCATTTTCCCGTTAAACAACCTTGTTTTTCGAGCAAGATTTTGAATCGAATTTTGAGCACCCTACCTGCCGAGTTGGTGCAACGCCGAAGGGCTTCTCTTTAATATCTGACTTTGAATCGTGTTGCCGCTTTTATGGTTGTCGTAGCTCATTTGTTGTTTTCTAAGTAGCTTTATAATTGAATCTTTGTCACTTTCTCCGAAAGTTCATAACTTTACCGTATTATTTATCGGATTATAAGTACACTAAAAATATGCGAAAGTTAGGAGTCTTGGATTTGAATAGAATCTCGACAGATGAGTTTAAAAAGGTGGATAAAATGCCTTTGGTGGTCGTTTTGGATAACGTCAGGAGTCTTTATAATGTTGGTTCTGTTTTCAGAACATCAGACGCTTTCCTGGTCAATTCCATCTATCTCTGTGGCATAACTTCCGTTCCGCCTAATGCTGAGATTCATAAGACGGCTTTGGGCGCTGAGTTTTCTGTCGACTGGAAATATTTTGAGCGTACGCAGGATGCTGTTGAGGCTTTGAAAGCCGAAGGCTATTTCGTCTATTCCGTTGAGCAGGTCGAGGGCAGTGTGATGTTGCCCGAACTGAAACTGGAGGAGGGTAAGAAATATGCCGTAGTGATGGGCAATGAGGTGAAAGGAGTTCAGCAGGAGGTGGTCGACATGAGCGACGGCTGCATTGAACTTCCTCAATATGGAACCAAGCACTCATTAAATGTCTCTGTCACAACTGGCATTGTCATTTGGAACTTTTTTACACAGATTGGACATAAATAGAATTTCATTTATAATAAGAGAAAACAAGGCTATGTTTCATTATGCATAGCCTTTCCTTTTTTCTTGGGAAAAGCTTAACTTCAAATTCAATTAAATGATTTGCAATATGAAAAAAAATCTAATACTTATTTTAATTATTTTGGGCACTGTGTTTTTCATTGGCTACATCTTTTGTGCCGATGGTGTGAAAAAGGCAGAGAATGAATCACGAAACGGAAATCAGAACATCCCTGCAAAAACCGACGTAAAGGCAGAAAAATTGCTCTCTACATCAACGAGTTGGGATGGCATCAAACTATCTTATCCAACTGATTCTGCAGTGATTTCTGTGGTACGTTATACCATACCGCCTAAGCGCATGTTGGGTGTACATTATCACTCTATTATCAATGGCGGATTATTGATCAAAGGAGATCTTACAATTGTACGTGAAAGTGATCGCAAGGACACTACACTTCATGCCGCACAAGCCTTTGTAGAGATGGTAAATACTTGGCACCATGGCGAGAATAATGGAAAGGATACTGTTGATTTGGTGATGTGTTATTTGGGTACGAAGGGTTCTCTTTTCAGTGATAAAGATAATATGCCAGCTGAATATAAAAATCAAGTTATGCCCGAGGGTTACTCCAATGAAGGTGTTAAGGCAGAAAAAATACTCGAAACAACAACAAGTTGGGATAAGGTGAAGTTGCCGCTTTTTCCTACATCAGATCCCGTTATCGAGTTGGTGCGTTACACAGTTCCTGCTCATCAGAAATTGGCTCCTCACTACCATAAAGTCCATAATATGGGATGTTTGTTGAATGGAGAACTGACCGTATTGAGCGAGGATGGTAAAAAGAGGTTGGTGTTGTACAAAGGCGATGCACTAGAGGAGATGATCGGAACTATGCACCATGGTGAGAACAACGGTTCAGAAACTGTAGATCTTATCATGATGTATGCAGGTTACCCCAATTATGAAGTAAGTTACAGCAAATAGAAGAGTTGTTCCGAGTGTTCCTCAATGGGCTCTCAGTAGTCTAATGATAAATACAAGAGGCGATGATCAGAAATGGTCACCGCCTCTTTCTTTGAGCGAAAAACGGGGTTCGAACCCGCGACCCCGACCTTGGGAAGGTCGTGCTCTACCAACTGAGCTATTTTCGCATTCGTTTTTTTTGCTGCAAATATAGAATCTGTTTTCTCTTTATCCAGAAATGCTTTGTGTTTAAAAAAGTTCGATAGGTGTTGGGTTTACTTCCGTTTTCCCCTCCATTTCTTCCCTTGGTAGGTGTCTCTCTCAACCATTCTCTTCTCCAGTTTTGCGGTGAATTCGTAGTTCTTTAATCCCCAGTTAGGTTCAATGCGCAGCTCTTGCGGTGATTGAGAAACAAAGCGTTCGATGACGAAATCGGGATTTAACCTTTCTGTAAAGTCAATGGCCATATCGATGTATTCATCGGCTGTATAGATGTGAAACCATTCGGGATGCGTCTCGTATTGTTGAGCCATCTTTGTGCCTTTGATGATCTGCAACTGGTGCAGTTTGATAGTAGTTAGCGGCAGCTGGGAGATGGTTGTAGCATGCTCCAAAATTTCTTCCTGGCTCTCTTGCGGTAATCCTAATATAAGGTGAGCACATGTGTTGAGGCCTCGTTTGGCACTCTCTTCAATGGCTTTTACGGCCGAAGTGTAGTTATGCCCACGGTTAATCAGTATCAGGGTTCTTTCTAGCGTCGATTCCAAACCGTATTCAATCATCACATAGTGATTCTTTGAAAGTTCACTCAGATAGTCGAGCAGCTCAATGCTCACACAATCCGGACGGGTGCCGATCACGATGCCGTAAACGTCAGGCAAGGTAAGAGCCTCTTCGTATTTCCGTTTTAAATTCTCAAATGAGCCGTATGTGTTGGTGTAAGCCTGAAAATAGGCCAAGTATTTCTGACCTTCGTATTTTTTGAAAAAATCCATGCCCTCCTGCATCTGTTGGGTGATGGATTTGTCGGGTTTGCAGTATTCAGGGTTGAAAGTCTGATTGTTACAATAGGTACAACCGCCTATGCCAATACTCCCGTCTCTGTTAGGACAGGAGAAACCAGCATTGATGGATATCTTCTGAACTTTCTCAGGAAATATCTTTTTTAGATAAGAAGCATAATCGTTATATCTCTTTTCTAAAACAGCCATATTGCATAATCAAAGAGTTTATGAATTGATATGCAATTATACAGAAAAAAAAGATTTGTTCACACGTTTTTTTTGAACGAAAATTTAAGAAAGCCGATTTTTAGTGCTATATTTAACATCAATAATACAAAGGCATAACAGAAGAATCGAAAAGCAATTCTATTTATTTGAAAAATTGGTAAAGCATTATTTCTGTGATTGTATTTGATAATATAATAGTGGTTGAATTACATAACTTTTAACTCTAAAATTAATATCTATGTTGACAAAGGAAGATTCGGAATGTCTTGCCCAAAAGGGCATTAGTGTGGAAAAATTGGAAGAGCAGTTGAAGCGATTCCGAGATGGTTTCCCATTCCTAAAAGTATATCGTCCGGCTGTTCTTGGTGATGGTATTATTCATATTGAAGAATCGGATAAATCTTTTTATATCGACAAATGGGCTTCTTATTTGAATGGGAAGGTAAATATAGTGAAGTTTGTGCCCGCCTCTGGAGCTGCCAGTCGTATGTTCAAAACTTTGTTTGAGTTTTTGGATTTGGACAATGGCGTTTTGTTCCGTGAATCAGATTTGAAGTTTTTCGATGATATAGAGAAATTTGCCTTTTTTGAAAGCTTGAATGATAAATGTATCGAGCGTGAGGGTAAAGGGGTATTAGATCTAAAAAAAGAAGGTAGATACAAGGCTATTGTAACAAACCTTTTGGATTCTAAAGGTTTGAATTACGGAATGCTACCAAAGGGACTTTTACTTTTCCATAAATATCAGAATAGTTTCCGTACACCGTTTGAGGAGCATTTGGTGGAAGGTGCTCTTTATGCAAAGAATGGTGAGGGCGTGGTTAATCTTCATTTTACTGTTTCTCCTGAACATCTTAAGTTGTTCCAAAGTATTTGTAGTCTGAAATTGGAAGAGCATTCGTTTGCATACGGAACTAAATTCAATGTTGATTTTTCTGTGCAGAAATCTTCTACGGATACCGTGGCAGTGGATAAGGATAACCATCTGTTTAAGATAAATGGTTCGTTGGTATTCCGTCCAGGAGGACACGGTGCATTAATAGAAAATTTGAACGAAATAGAGGCTGACGTTATCTTTATAAAGAACATAGATAACGTGGTGCCAGATTCATATAAACAACCTACCATAGAGTATAAGACTTTATTGGCTGGTATGTTAGTGGTTATTCAGCAGCAGATATTTGATTATCAGAGATTGTTGGAAGAGACGGATCCTTCTGTTGAATTGATCAATGAGATGCTCGATTTCTGTAAGACGAAGTTGTATGTCTTCAGTGATGAGGTTGATTCCTATTCGAAAGAACGGAAAATAGCTTATTTGAAGCGTATGTTCAACAGACCTATACGTGTCTGTGGAATGGTGAAGAATGAGGGTGAACCTGGAGGAGGTCCGTTCCTTTGTATGAATCAGGACGGAACGCGTTCTCTTCAGATTTTGGAGAGCTCTCAATTTGATAAGGATGACGAGGAACAGCACTTGATCTTAAAGAAATCTGCATATTTCAATCCGGTTGATTTGGTCTGTGCCGTTAAAAACTATAAGGGAGAAAAGTATGATTTGAGAAAGTTTGTAGACCAGAACACAGGCTTTATTTCATTGAAATCGAAGGATGGTAAGGAGTTGAAGGCATTGGAGTTGCCTGGCCTTTGGAATGGTGCTATGTCTGATTGGAATACTGTCTTTGTAGAAGTTCCAATCGAGACTTTTAATCCAGTAAAGGTTGTTAACGATCTGTTGCGTAAGGAGCATCAAGGTAGATAATTCAATCATCTATCATAAATAGAATAGGAGAGGTTGTATCGATTGGTGCAACCTCTTTTTGTTTATATCTGTGTAATCTGTGGTGGTTGTTTGGGATCAAGAGAAAAAGTTAGTGGACAGTTTTTAACCACGAATTAGCACGATTTTCCGACCTATAGGTCAAAATGCAGGCTAAAAACACACCATTTATTCTCTATAGGTCAAAATGCAGGCTGAGACTTGTTCTTAAGTCCCATAAATTCTAGCTTTAGGAGTTGTTCAAAAGAGTATT
>JALNVE010000216.1 GCA_023227695.1 Paludibacteraceae bacterium | reverse complement strand
TCCGAACACAGTTCAGGGGCGTGGCAGACGTGAAGTTTTTCATGTACAGGCTTGCCAAACTTTATTCTTGAATCTGGGGATTCTTGTCCTTGTACCAACCCCACCTATCCGCTGATCCCTAATACGCATTTTATTTCAAGGAACAAAAGAACCGCATGATTTTTGATTCATTCAAAAGGATAGGTTCTCGTTTAAAGTTTTTCGTTCATCTTTTGTAACGTCTAAAATGTCTGCAACATGACAAAAAAGCAACAAACAACGAAAGACGATTAACGTATAAATCGCACAAACAATGAAGAAAGGTTTAATTATTGGATTGATATTGCTTTTGGTTTTGGGAGGAATTGCTTTTGCTGTTTATACATTTGGATTCAAATCAAACAAAAACAAAGAGATTTCAGAATGGACTATTCTGAAATTTGACGACTATAAAATCATGTCTGTAGGAGTTGATTATCATTGGTTTTCCGACATCAAAAAAGCCTATCTGACAAGAAAATTAAAAGAAGGAAATCTTCCGATCTCATTTTCTGTCTCTATCTCCAACTCCAAGAAACGCGAGTGTAAATCCACCAGATGTAAAATAGCATATAAAGACTTCTGTTTGGAGGCTCCATTAGAAAATCTCACGAAGAAAGAATATGATTTAAATAATGTCTATTCAGGAACTTTCTCATGCAATTTAGCTAAAATCAAAGAAAAAAGTAACGACGAGCTAATCTCAATCTTATCTAATTTGACCGTTAAAGATGCTAAGATATACGTGAGTTTCAAGGAACAGGATGAGGACGACGAAAAGGAGGATTGGGTTGCTTTAAATTAAACCGTATGATTGCCATAAATATTGATTCCGAAATAAAAGAGAATGTAAAACCTTTTGGATTGGGAGTTGTTGAATGTAATATCCGAAACAGTGAGCCATCTGAAACATTGTGGGCGTTGATAGACAAAGAGATGGCACTTCTGAAGGAGAAAATTCAGTTTGATTCGATCAAACAAAATCCAGCTATAAAAGCCACCAGAGAAGCTTACAAAGCCTGTGGAAAAGACCCTAGCCGTTACAGACCATCGGCAGAGGCGTTATGTCGCCGCATATTTCATGACATGGACCTTTACCGCATCAATACGGTAGTTGACCTCATTAACCTAGTTTCTTTCCTTTACGGTTATTCCATAGGAGGATTCGACAGAAATAAAATTCAAGGAGAGGTGCTCACATTAGGAATAGGAAAGGCAGATGAGCCATTTGAAGGCATTGGCCGTGGTCTGCTCAACATCGAGGGATTGCCTGTCTACCGCGACATGGTTGGCGGCATTGGCACACCGACAAGCGACAATGAGCGCACCAAACTGACCATTGGCACGACTCGTCTGCTCATGATCATCAACGGCTATTCTGGTATCAACGGGCTAGGAGAGTGCATTACCTATTCAAAAGAGCTGCTAACCAAATTTGCCTCGGCAACAGAGATTGAAGAGAATATCATAGAGATAAAATAAGGTCTTGAGAAATAGTACTCGGATAGTTTTCTCTCTACGGGAGGGTGCCAAATTTTTCCAGCTAAAGGGAAAATATGGAACCGTCCGGAGAGGAAAATAAGTTTGCATCGTTAGACACAACCCTGTTTTTATTTCTGATATACGCCTGTAATTTCAGCTACATAGACCTTGTGAAAATCGTTAGCCTTGTAGAACTGTGCAACAATAGATGAATCTACGAACAACTCAGGTTTGAGGTAATCAGAATAGAGCTTACGACATTCCAAAACCATATTTGCCTCCTTAAATGATACATTTCCTTTCTCTGTGAAAATAGGAGAGAGACCGGCCTTTTCAACTTTATTGCAATCACGACCAGATGTAGAACCGCAGATGTTCAATGCCTTTCTGTATTCTTCAGAGAAAAATGACAAGGTGAACTCGTTCTCTTTCTCAACAAATCCGAATGTATGTCTCTGAGGACGGATAAATATATAAACAACAGGTTTTCCCCACAAAAATCCGATTGTTCCCCAACTTGCTGTCATCGTATTAAATGAATCTGACTTTCCTGCAGTGATGAGCATCCATCTATCTCCAATCATCTTGACAGCATTTTCGTTAATCTCTTTTGGATTAATTGATTTGAAATTTTCCATAAAGCAAAACTTTTTATTTGAATGCAAACTTAAAAAAAATATCCATGCAAAGGTAATCGAGAAGCAGATATTGGCAGAACATGTACCAATCCCAAAATCTTTTATAATTGCGGGAGATAGTTAACATACTTATTTTGATTATTGTCATAAAATCCATAATTTTGCAAGACATAGATTGCTGTAATTTCTGATGAGAAAGAAAAGTATAAAAAGTTTATATGGAAAGAACATATTTTAAGGTTTTATGTTTATTATTGTGTCCATTTCTTTCTGCTTTTTCGCAGACTTCCAAAAACGAAATGTATGCCGATTTAGACAAAACAGGTAGTAATTACTATTCATATTCGACCAAACTAAAGACACAAACTCCCACACCAAAAGGATATGAGCCTTTTTACATAAGCCATTACGGTCGTCATGGGTCCAGATATTACATCAACGATTTGGCATTTAAAAAGATGTATGACATTTTGGATTCTGCCGATAAATCTAAAGCTTTGACAACTTTGGGTAAAGATGTGAAAAACCGTTTTTTCGTTTTGTGGGAAGATGGTGAAAACCGAGCAGGGGATCTCACTCCTCTAGGCGTAAGACAACAAGTAGGAATAGCAGAGCGCATGTATAAGAACTTCCCAACCGTTCTGGCGAAAGGTTCTGAAATCGATGCTAAATCAACCCCAAAAGCAAGATGCGTTTTGAGTATGAGCTCGTTTTGTATGAAGCTGAAGGAGCTGAATCCAAATATGAACATTACAATGGATGCCAGCAAGCACGACCTTTATTATATGTGCTACGAAAACAAAGAGGCAAGAGACAGAAGAATGTCAGATACCGCCTGGACCAATCCTTTCGGCAAATTCCATTACAAATATATTCAACCAGACCGTTTGGTGGCTTCCATCTTTTCAAATGCGGAGTATGTGCAAAAGCATATTGATAAAACAGCTTTTATGCGCAAATTATATGATATTTCTTGCAGCATGCAATCTGCAGATCATATAAACATCTCATTCTACGACCTTTTTACAAAAGAGGAGTTGTTTGACAACTGGCAAGTTCAGAACGCGTGGTGGTATGCATACGCAGGTCCGTGTCCGCTGAATGGAAGTGACGCACCTTACGAGGCTGCTGACCTTTTGGCTAAAATCATCGAAGAGGCTGACCACGCTGTAAAATTCGGCGCGCCAAACGTTTCACTTCGTTTCGGTCACGACGTTGCTCTGATGTCACTTTTTGCTTTAATGCACATAGATAATTGCTATGTAGAAGAACGTAATTTAGAGAATCTCTATACAGAGTGGTGCGACTTTAAGATTATCCCAATGTCGGCCAATCTTCAGATAGTATTCTACAAAAAGAAAAAAGGAAATGACGAAGATGTCCTTGTAAAGTTTCTACAAAATGAAAATGAAGTGGGAATTCCGGTAAAGAGCGACATCTATCCATATTATAAGTGGAGTGAAGCACGTGATTATTTTAAATCTCAGTTGAGAAGGAAATAATAAAAGCATCATTAGAAGCTATTTTGATTTTTCAAAAGCAATCTAAAGATTAAATTGAAAAGCTTCATAGAATCGGCAAATGGAGCGATCTGTTTGTAAGTTTTCTATATATTTATCCGTTTAAATAAAAAAGTTATATAACTTTACACGTCGAAAAAATGGAATAGGATAGTGAAAAGAAATTTTTCTATCCTACATTTTTTGTGAGTATTTGAGTATTAATGCAATAAAATACAAATAATGAAAGTTGATGTTTTATTAGGATTGCAATGGGGTGATGAGGGTAAAGGAAAAGTAGTAGACGTCCTTACTCCTAATTACGACGTTGTAACTCGTTTTCAAGGTGGTCCAAATGCAGGTCATACATTGGAATTTGAAGGACAAAAGTATGTCTTGCGCTCAATCCCTTCTGGTATTTTCCAAGGAGGAAAAGTCAATGTAATAGGAAATGGAGTAGTGCTTGACCCTGCACTTTTCAAACAGGAAGTTGAAGCATTGGAAGCATCAGGCCATAATCTGACAGAAAGACTCTACATTTCAAAGAAAGCCCACTTGATTTTACCAACTCACCGTTTGTTGGATGCAGCATACGAATCTGCAAAAGGCAGTTCAAAGATTGGTACAACAGGTAAGGGTATCGGTCCTACTTACACTGATAAGATCAGCCGTAATGGTTTGAGAGTAGGTGATTTACTTTGCAATTTCGAGGCTAAATATAAAGCAGCTATCGACAAACATAAAGAGATTTTGAGCCACTACAATCTATCTTACGATTTGGCTTCAATTGAAAAAGAGTGGTTTGCCGGTATTGAAAAATTGAAACAATTCCAGTTCATCGATAGTGAGTATGTGATCAACGATCTTTTGGCAGAAGGTAAAAACGTTTTGGCAGAAGGTGCTCAAGGTACAATGTTGGATATCGACTTCGGTTCATATCCATTCGTAACTTCATCAAACACAATCTGTGCAGGTGCTTGTTCTGGTTTAGGTATTGCTCCTGGTCGTATCGGTGATGTGTTCGGTATCTTCAAAGCATATTGTACTCGTGTAGGTAGCGGTCCGTTCCCAACTGAGTTGAACGACGAAACAGGAGACCAACTTCGTAAACTAGGTAATGAGTTCGGTTCTGTTACTGGTCGTCCTCGTCGTTGTGGATGGGTTGACTTGGTAGCTCTGAAATATGCAGTTATGTTGAATGGCGTTACTCAGTTAATCATGATGAAAAGCGATGTTCTTGATGGATTCGACAAAATCAAGGCTTGCGTTGCTTACAACATCAATGGTGAGGAAACTGACGAATTCCCATTCGATGTAAACGAGAAGATTGAACCAATCTATAAAGAGTTTGACGGTTGGAATACTGACATGACAAAGGTTAAGAGAGAAAGCGAATTCCCTACTAAGTTCAATGATTATATTGATTTCATGGAAGATTATCTCGAAGTTCCTATCAAAATTGTTTCTGTTGGTCCAGATAGAGAGCAAACAATTATACGCTATATCAATAACTAATTAGCGATATAAATACTAAAAGTGGCTGTTTGACGTAAGTTAGACAGCCATTTTTTTATGCAAAAATGAAAAAGAAGTCATAACCTAAATACATAAATCAACTGCCGCTCTTTTTGAAATATAATCAATTACAACCATAAAGAAGTCGGCTACGTTGTGAAAAATATGGACTATATTGATATTTACAAAACATTGATTAATAAATAGATAAAAAACAAGAACGATTTTTTACCCCCTTAAAATCCTAAATAATCCACCAAATTGAAAAAATAATCCACCTTTCTTAGAAGTGACTTATCTACTTTTGTGATAAAGAAAACTATTAATAATAGCTGGATTCAAGCGGACAATGCAACCTCATTTAAATCCAAGTTTGTCAATTGTTTAAATTTTTGTAAAGGAGTCATATACCCTAATCTTTTCCTCGGTCTCGAGTTTAAGATGTTT
>JALNVE010000215.1 GCA_023227695.1 Paludibacteraceae bacterium | reverse complement strand
TTTTCTCTTCTCTTTCTGCTCTGAAAAATATTTTTTCTACCTGACCCATTTTTTTCCTCCTCAAGTTGCATTATCAATTTGAATCCCCGGGGTTTCTTTTCTCTCTGATTTAGTATCTTTGCAAAAAAAGAAAGAAGATATGCTCATCGCTAGACAAAAGAAACAAGAAAACATTGCCGAATATGTGCTATACATGTGGCAGATTGAAGACATTATAAGAGGCTACCAATTCAACTTGGAGACCATCAAAACCAACATCATCGAGAAGTTCAACCAACCAGAAGAGTTTAAGAAAGACATGACGGATTGGTATGACAATCTCATCGCCATGATGAAGAACGAGAAAATCGAGGAGAAAGGTCATCTGAAGATCATCAAAAACATCACAGACGACATGAACGAGCTTCACATGGAACTTTTGCAAGATCCTAAGGAGATTCAATACAACGCCATGTTTTTCAAGACGCTCCCCTACCTCATCGATTTCAGAAACAAATCAAAAGCAGGTCAGGAGACCAACGATGTGGAATTAGCCCTGGGCGCTCTTTACGGCATTTTGATTCTACGATTGCAAAAAAGGGAAATCAGCAAGGACACAGAACAAGCCATTAAACAAATAAGCATCTTTTTGGCTCATTTGGCTGCAAAATACAAGGAAGACGAGGAATAACAGATCAAGTAAAAAAGTGCGTGGAGAGATTTCAACCACGAATTAGCACGAATTATCTTATTTCAGGTCAGCTAAATTCAGGAATAAGGGTTTGTTATCATGGACAGTAGGTGTGCACAAGTTCCTGCTGAAAAGAAAAAGTAGGGTCCGTCAGGCAAGGAGAAACGATCAGATAATTTATATGTTCGCGTACAAATGTTTTTGAGATAAATCCTTAATTGAACCTACCCACAGGCTTTTGCTCTTAATCCCTTCATCCGAAATCAAGTACCGTAAGCATCTCCTCACGTACCCAAGCCGCACCAGGACCTTTATCCATGTCCAATTCGTTTGCAAACTTTCTCATCCTATCGGCATCCAAGATGCAAAGTTCTTTTAAAAAGCGCGAAACACCTGAATAGACTGCCGACGACTGAGAATAGACATCTACCCTTGCCTTCTCCTCATAAGCAGAGAGAAAAGAGGCTTGAGTCCCCTCCTTTTTCACTTGTAAAGATGCCAAAATATAAGCAAACGCCTTCATATATTCAGATGAGTTCTCGTCCTTCAACTTTATCAGCAAAGAATCGGCAAAAGACAAACGAGAACAAAGGTTACGGGAAAGCTGCTCTGCCAACTCCATATTCTTACACTCTTTCAACCACGACAAGGCCTCCCTCTCCGTAAACTCATCGACAGGCTGAAGATAGGTAGCCATGATCATCATCTCCCTGCAGCCGGAATGCCATAAGCAACGGGCCAGCTTTGAACTACCCGTAAATCGAGCAGACAACTCCTTAATACGCATCAAAGAAACGCCATAACTCATCTTGTAACCCAAATGTTTCAGGCCACTAGACACCACTCCATTCATGGATGCAACCAAGTATTTGCGGATAGATCTCATCTGTTCATCTACCTCTTTATCGAATCTAAAAAAGTGCAGCATAATGTACGAAGTTTCATAAAACAAAAAAGTCTTTCGAGAAACCCGAAAGACTAAAAAAAGGGGGTGAAGAATGGGTCTCGAACCCACGACCTTCGGAACCACAATCCGACGCTCTAACCAACTGAGCTACCCTCACCATTTTTCTGTTTTGCAGTGCAAAGGTAATTCGTTTTTTCATTTCATGCAACCCTTTTTACAAAAAAAAATGAAAGTTTTTTCTTCCTCTTTCTGCTTCAAACCGCGCATTGCTTCAAACATTCAACAAATCAACGAGATAAAACCCAATAGGTGGTTTCGTTAACCACCAATTATTATTCGCTACCAACAGAACAAATCAAAACATAGTTTTGAAGGAATCACAGATTAGACGAATTGGGGACGTTCCGTCCAGTAAGTGACCGACCTTATTATGCATTTCTGTTCTGTCCGAGATTGAGAGAAATTTGAGCACGTACACCTATTTTTGAGATTGATTCTGAATTCAACATACCCACATTTTTTCTCCTGATCCATTTTTACCCATTAGAAAGTGTCTATGATAGGCAAGCATAAAAAAAGGTCGTCACAAAGTAACGACCCTCTCTATTCATTGAATTTTTGTTTTTATTTATTTGCTTTCTTTGCTGATTTCTCAGATTTCTTAACAGCTTTTTTCTCTGCTTTTTCAGCTTTCTTAGCAGCTTGTTCGGCTTTTTTCTGAGCTTTCTGAACATTTTCTTCAGCCTCAGCTGCCTCCTCATTAGCTTTTTCGGCTTTTTCATTCGCCTTAGCTATCGCCTTCTGTTCCTTTTCGTACTCTTTGATGATTTTCTTCATATCCTTATCAGATGTGATTCGAACACCCTTATAAAAAGACATTGAGCTAGAATTCTTGACCGAAACACCTTCTGGTGAAGCAATGATGAAATCAAAATTTCCATCTTTCTTTACGTTAGTGACAATACCACAAGTTTTGTCTGTCTTGCCATCCTGTCCTTTCAAAATAACTACATCTCCTTTCATCATCAACTTTGCTTTCTTCAAAACCTTACCAGACTTAAGAAGTCCTTTCGAATCTGTAGGAAGTTCATAACCTGCCTGAAGAAAAACATACTGAACCAAACCACCTTCATCAAATTGTTCAGGACCTACAGCTTCTTGAGCATAAGGTTTACCGACTTGTTGAGACGCAAAAGCGAGCAAGTCTTTCATTGTATGAATTGGTGCATTCGCAACTTTGGCCTTATCTACGGCCATCAGGGTTGAAGCCGTGATTAAAGCGACAACCATTGTTAATAATCTTTTCATCTTCTTTTTCTTTTTTATTTAAATCTAATGACTTTAAATTTACACTGCATATATATAAAAAAAATGTTTATTTCGCTGAATACAAGGTTTTCTCGTTAAAAGCAAGGATATTTCCATTATGTTTATGCAGTAAAACATTCTTATTAAGATAGAAATTTCATTTTCAAACCCTACTATTAATGGGTAATCTTACTATCTTTACTGAATCTAATAAAAACAACAAGCAACTGAAAAAAAACGCTATGAATACAAAAAACAGTAATCCATGGGCTTGGGTGCCCTCTCTCTATTTTGCTGAAGGAATTCCTTATGTGATAGCTGCTACTTCATTTGCCTTAATCATGTACAAACGCATGGGCATCTCCAACGCAGATGCTGCCCTCTATACAAGCTGGTTATATTTACCATGGGTCATCAAACCCTTTTGGAGCCCATTTGTAGACATTATCAAAACTAAAAGATGGTGGATCGTTGCCATGCAGTTGCTTATAGGAGCCGGATTGGCAGGCGTAGCCTTCTGCATACCGACAACCTTTTTCTTGCAATCAACACTGGCCATTCTTTGGCTTATCGCCTTTAGTTCGGCAACGCACGATATCGCCGCAGACGGTTTTTATATGATTGCGCTCGACGAAAACAAGCAATCACTTTTTGTCGGGATCCGTAGCACCTTCTACCGTGTGGCGATGATTGCAGGTCAAGGTGTGCTAGTCATCTTAGCAGGCCTTTTGGAAAGCAGCACAGGTTTGGAACCCGTAACCATCCACGTTACTACAAGCACCACCAACTCTTCAAAAGTAATGGAGGCAAAGCCTGGCAACGAGCTGTTTTTTAGCTACGAAAAAGAGATCCATCTCTCAACCAAAGAGATAAGCGCAGACTCTTCGGTCAACCTTATCTCTTTTGCTAAGGAGAATAACATAGTTAACGGATTCTGTCCAAAAGAGGTGAACAGAACCCAAAAGGAACAGAAAGAAGATTCGAGTGTTTGGACTGAATATGTGTCAGATCCTCTGAAAAATTTCTTACAAGAGACGTTTAATCCAAAGCCTAAGATTGAGACTTCTAATTTTGCGCACAACACCAAAGCAATCGCAATCAAACTATCAGGTAAACCGGAAGAAAACATTGTATTGAATTTTTCTCAGACAGAGGGAGACAAATCTTTCTCCATCGTAGGAAATGACAGATTCACTTTTTCTGCGGACAACTGGGATAAAGCAGCTTATTTAACCATCCTTGTAGACCCTAAAGCCAAAATCGGCAAAGGTGCAACATTTACCGGAACGTCAGGAAACATTCCTTTCTCATGGAGCATCACATTTTTCATTTGTGCAGGCTTATTCATAGGGTTTGCCGTTTATCACTTCTTTGTTTTACCCAAACCTGAAAACGACAAACAAGTAAAAGAGAAAAACTCTATCAGTGCTTTTTTCTCTTCCTTTAAACTGTTTTTTACCAAAGACAACATTGGAATCGCAATAGCATTTATACTTCTCTATCGATTAGGCGAAGCCCAACTGACAAAATTGTCAGCTCCTTTCCTTCTTGATTCTATATCAGCAGGAGGTTTGGGACTATCAACCGCACAAATCGGTTTTGCATACGGAACAGTGGGCGTCATAGCCCTCACTTTAGGAGGTATTTTAGGCGGAATAGTTGTTGCAAAAGATGGTTTCGGCAAATGGTTATGGCCAATGATCTTATGCATGAATGTGCCTAACCTTCTGTATGTATACATGTCATTTGCGCAGATAGACAACTACATACTCATCTGCTCTATGGTAGGAATTGAGCAATTCGGTTACGGATTCGGATTTACTGCATTCATGCTTTATCTTATTTATATCTCCCAAGGCAAATATTCCACCTCTCATTATGCCATCTGTACAGGTTTCATGGCACTCGGAATGATGCTTCCTGGCATGATTGCAGGTTGGATTCAGGAGTGTGTAGGCTACCTCAACTTCTTTATCTGGGTATGTATCTGTACTATTCCAGGATTCATTTTAGCTAAAAAACTGAATATGAATCCAAACTTCGGAAAGAAAGAGGAGACGGCTAAAACGGAATCAAAAACGGCAGAATAAAAGAACCACTAGAAAATGTTAAAATAAAGATTGACTCTATGATTTTAAGAAATAAAGTTTATCTTTAGTAAGTATTCTCAAGAAGAGAAAGTAAACTAATATCAATCAAAAAACGTATTACTATGACAATGGAAGACTTATTAATGGAAATCCAAGATTGCGATGAGTTGCTTTATACCTCACAAGAAGCTAATCTAATGTTGGAATATAGAGATGCAGTTAAAAGATTTAACCCTAAAGCAGAACAACAAGAAAACTGCAATAAGCTTATTAAAGACTTCGAGGCGCTCAGTTCATTAATTAAAGAGTTTGAGGATAGAATCCACCTGACAGCTAACAATGTAGTAGAACCTACTAAAGGTGAAATTCAAGAGTTAAAAAAATTGTTCGACCAAATCGAGAGTCTAGATTTTTCTACATCAGAACAATATGAAGCAATTTTAGGAACTCAAGCTTAAGTATAAAAACAAAAAATTAATTCAATAGAAAGAGGTTGTATCTTTGATGCAGCCTCTTCTTTTTCCTACCTGTCACGTCCTGAAATAGCGTTACAACAAAAAAGTAACGAATATGAAAGGAAAAGAAAGACAGTACGTTAGACGTTCACAAAAAGACTACCCGATGAGCT
>JALNVE010000214.1 GCA_023227695.1 Paludibacteraceae bacterium | reverse complement strand
CAAAACATCTTAAACTCGAGACCGAGGAAAAGATTAGGGTATATGACTCCTTTACAAAAATTTAAACAATTGACAAACTTGGATTTAAATGAGGTTGCATTGTCCGCTTGAATCCAGCAAACATAAAAAAGTGGACAAAGAAAATTCAGAAAACAAGTTGAGACCTCCTTGTAGTGGCAATTATTCATCAATTCAAATCAGAAAAAAACTTTTGTCAAATTAATTTAAATCATTTTCAATTGCCATTTAAAAATATGTCGTATTTTTACGACCTACAATATAACATTAAACTCCATGATAAAAACAGAAGCATTCAGCTCAGATCTTCAGGAACTTGCTAAGTTTGCTAAAGCCATTTCACACCCTGCACGTTTAGCAATTCTTAAATATTTAGCAGAAACAAAAACTTGCATTTCCGGTGACATTTCTGATTACTTGCCACTTAGTCGCAGCACCGTATCGCAGCACCTTAAGGAGCTAAAAGAATTAGGACTGATACATGGCGAAATAGACGGCTTAAAAATTAATTATTGTTTGTGTAGCTCATCTATTGACAAATATATGCAAATGTTCGAAAACTTCTTTGAACCCATAAAATCAGTTAATGTCAATTGTTCCGATAAATAGTCATTCTGCAACAAATTTAAAATTAAAATATATTCACTCTAATTCAAATTATCATGATAATTCTTAAAAAATGGCAGCTACGTACCCTGCTTTTAGCCAATGTAATAGCTCTAAATGCTTATGGAAACTTAAATGCTAAAAACAAGACTTCAGAAACCGAAAAAGTTCAGAAAGTAGAAAAAAGCAGCCAGACGTCCTCTCAAGGAACATCAAAAGTGCAAACAAAACTCGACAAAGCTAAAAAAAATGGCAAAGCTGTTTTTGTAGTTGTAACCGGGTCTGCCGACACAGAAAAAGACAAAGCAACAACAATTGCTAAAAGTGCTGTTGCCAAGTATAAGAATGCTGTTATGGTTGAAATGAACCGTGACGATGTAGCTAACGCTGAATTAGTCAACAAATGGCGTTTATCAGGTGCCCAAACCCCACTTATTATGGTTATTTCGCCCAAAGGCTACCCCACAGGTGGGTATTTACTCAACGAGGCTACTTCCGATAAAATTGTAGAGCTTGTACCTTCCCCTAAAATGGACAACACATACGAAGCATTAAATAACAGCAAAGCAGTGTTTATAATCGTTTCAAAAAAGTCTTATACCGATAAATCACAGATAATTGAAAACTGTAATGCTGCCATCAAACAGCTACAGAACAAAGCCATAGTAGTAGATGTTGATTTGGATGACAAAAAAGAATCAGCATTTATTAAACAACTTAACCTTAAAAGCACACCAAATACAACCGTAGCAATTGTTTTAAATGCGAATGGACAAACAACCGGTTATTTTGAAGGCAAAGCTCAATCCAATGAATTGGTATTAGCCGCAAATAAAGTAATTAAAAGCAGGGGTTGTTGTAGTGGCGGAAGAAATGCTTCTTGTGGATCTCGATAATAAGATCAGGATATGAGACTCATTGACTTAACATTAAAAGAGTTGTGGCATCGTAAATCGCAACTGATTTCGGGTTTACTTGCCATTACACTTGGTATTGGCGTTATTGTTGGCATACGTTCTATTTCTGTGGTATCAGAAAAAGCGGTTGCTGTTAACCTCGACAATTTGGGGGCAAACATTCTTGTATTGCCTCAGGCTGCAAGCGTGGATAATTATTACTCTGCCGACATTGACGCTCCCACTTTTCCTGAAAGCTATGTTGAGAAAGTCGTTACTTCCTCATTACCTGGTGTAGACAACATGTCGCCCAAACTTACACGCCGCATGAAAATAGGTAACGAAAACATTGTACTTACTGGTGTTCTTCCTAAAAGTGAAATAGCATCGAAACCTATTTGGCAAACAGGTGGATTTTTAGGAAATCAAATAAATGCAAGTTGTGCTCCTACTACCGATGATCAACCAACCAAGTATCTTGATGAAAAGCTTCAACGAAAGGGCATTGATACTCTGGCGGGGTACGATTGTTTTGTGGGTTCATCTGTAGCAAAAAAACTGAATTTAAAAGAAAAGAGTACCCTTACCATAACAACTGAAAAATTCACCGTTGTTAGAATTTTACCAGAAACAGGTACGGTTGACGACGACAGGGTATTTGCAAATTTGCATAGTGTGCAGGCTCTTTTAGGTACTGGCGAACAAATCAGTGCTATCGAAATCATGGGATGTTGTAGAGCTATTTCTGATGGTTTATTAGGCAAACTTAGAAACATATTGCCCGACACACGCATTACTACCATTGGCCAAATTGTTTCCACTCAGATTGAGACAAACAGACTTATGGACAAGATCTCGCTGGTTTTCCTCATTATTATTCTATTTGTAGGTAGCATTTCTATTGGCAACTACATTTGGGCTAACGTCAACGAACGCCGCAAAGAAATTGGAATATTACGAATGATTGGTTACCACAAACGGCACATTTATTATATCCTTATACTTAAAGCTGTTATTATTGGGATAGTGGGCGGTTTTGCAGGTTTTGTTTTAGGTACATTATCAGCTTTTTGGCTTGGCCCGCAGTTTGCCGGAATTCATGTAAATCCGATATATTCATTGCTTCTCGTATCTATTGTTATCTCTGTTTCCATTTCAATTATTGGCTCAATAATACCCGCTTACATGGCTGGTAAAATCGAACCTTTCTCAAACATGCAGGAGGACTAAATATGATTGTACAAGTAAATAATCTCACAAAAACATATCTGCGACACGATGGATATATCAATGCAGTTGATAACCTCACACTCGATATTCCCAAGGGTTCGTTTGTTACAATTACAGGTGCATCTGGTTCAGGCAAAACAACACTTTTGTTAATACTTGGCGGATTGTTGCGCCCCACTTCAGGCAAAATGTTTTATGATGGAAAAGAAATAGACCTTCATGATGAAGATGAATTGGCTAAATTTCGCAGCAATCATGTAGGCTTTGTAATGCAAAGTTTTGCCCTTATTCCTTATCTCACGGCTGTTGAAAACATCATGATTGCACTGAATGTCAAAAACAGCAATAAAAGCACAATTAGGAAACGGGCCAATGAATTACTAAAATGGGTTGGTTTGGAAGATCGAACAACACACTACCCTAAAGAACTTTCTGCCGGACAACAACAACGTGTGGCCATAGCAAGAGCATTGGCAAACAACCCCGATTTGTTACTGGCTGATGAACCTACAGGTAATCTCGACCCTAGTTTATCTGAAGAAATATTAAGCATCCTGAAGGAGATAAACCAAAAACACAACACCACGGTGGTTATGGTTACACATAGTCCTATGGCGGCTGAATATGGAAACACAAGAATACATCTCAACAAAGGAAAAATACTTTCTGATTAAGACGTAATAATTTATTCAATATGGATGAAAGTTATAATTCCATCAAAAACAATGTTTACAAGTTCTAAAAATGATAGTACAGGTACATTCCGTATTATTGTTTCGGGTTACATGTTATAATATCAGTTTCTATTGTTTCATATGTAGATTTTAATAGTATGTCATCAAGAAAAAGACTAAAGTTTCTCGACCGCTATTTAACCCTGTGGATATTCCTTGCCATGTTTGCAGGGGTTTTCATGGGTTGGTCAAATCCTAATATTGCAAAATTTTGGAATAGTTATTCATCTGGAACAACCAATATTCCAATTGCTATTGGTCTTATAGTTATGATGTTTCCGCCGTTGGCTAAAGTGAAATACGAAGAATTGGGCGACGTATTCAAAAACATCAAAATATTAAGCCTTTCATTAGTCCAAAACTGGATTATTGGCCCTATACTAATGTTCTTACTGGCTATCCTATTCCTGAAATTCAATATTGATTATATGTACGGTGTAATCCTCATAGGACTTGCCCGTTGTATAGCAATGGTAATCGTTTGGAACGACCTTGCCAAAGGAGACAATGAATATGCCGCAGGATTGGTAGCTTTTAATTCCATTTTCCAGGTATTGTTGTTTTCTGTGTATGCCTATGTATTTATAGCTATATTACCTGGCTGGTTTGGTTTACCGGTAAACGATAGCGTTTCTCAAATTACCATAGGACAAATTTCTCAAAGCGTATTTATTTATTTGGGAATCCCTTTTATTGCAGGCTTTTTGACCCGCTATGTATTAATAAGGATTAAATCAAAAGACTGGTATCAAAGCAAATTTGTACCAAAAATAAGTCCTCTAACCTTAATAGCACTATTGTTTACTATCGTAGTAATGTTCTCGTTAAAAGGCGAATATATCATAAAAATCCCGATGGATGCAGTAAGAGTGGCTATTCCTTTAGTTATCTACTTTATTGTAATGTTTGTTGTATCATTCTTTATAAGTAAAAAAGTAGGGGCTAATTACGAACAGGCCACTACACTTTCATTTACGGCAGCCAGCAACAACTTTGAACTGGCAATTGCTGTAGCAATAGCAATATTCGGAATAAATTCAGGAGAAGCCTTTGCTGCTGTGATTGGACCATTAGTTGAAGTTCCTGTAATGATTGCTTTGGTGAATGTGGCTTTATTTTTCAAAAAGAAATACTTTGCCCTTCCCTCATAAAAACAAAAGAGAAAGACACTCATTCCATAGGGCAAAAAAACAGATATATGGCTATAAATTGTACTGTTTTCAAACAGTATTTAGCCAAAAAACTCTGTCTTTTTTTGCTCTATACCACACCATCTCTTCAGTTATTCTACATAAAGTCCATTATATGTTCGCTTTGCTCAGCCTGCTGAATGCGCAAAAAAGTGAATAATCTTTTAAAATGCAATTTACTTTCTGCAAATAAATCATTCTTCTCTCTTTTTCCATTATACTAAGGGTCAAATTTTTCTTGCGCCACCTTTTGTTAGCAAATTTATAACGCTGATTTATTTATTGCGCTACATTCTGAAGCCTTACAACATAAACAACCCATGCTATTCGATCAACTTCGAACAATATGATCTATACATTTCTGCCGATTTAAGTTAAAGTCTAACATAGCATTTATAAGCATGTAATACTTATATCTGTCAAGATCGTCTACTGTTATATCTTCTTCAGAAATTTTTCCTTCACAAATAAGTCTAGCTCTGCAAGTTCCTTCAAGTAGAGGTCTCTTAGGTGTTACCCATTTAAAGCCATCGCTAAAAACTATGTTGCAAAAACTAGTATCAGTAATCTTACCATCTTTAATGATCAGCACATCATCACACAGATCTCGTTGGTTATGAAGTTTATTCAAAACTGACCTATCATCGTATTTTAAGGAATAATCAACATTCCCTCCATCGATAATCTTTAATGTATCAATTGTTTTGGGTGAATATTCTTCTATACTCACTTTAACTACAGCTATAGGTGTATAAGAAATCCTAAGTTTATATATTCCATTGTTAGGCAGTGGAATAGTATCTGTAGTTTGAACTAGATTCACTGCTGAGCATCTATCAACCCTTCGTTGATGATACTCCAAGTGCAGAGGCACACCATTCTCTACTTTTATGGATTCAAAATAAGCTTGGCACATATACTTTGGTAATTAATTCTT
>JALNVE010000213.1 GCA_023227695.1 Paludibacteraceae bacterium | reverse complement strand
TCTGGTTGTGAACGTTATATAGATACCCCCGTAAAACGTTATTCCAGTGGTATGATGGTGCGACTCGGTTTTGCTGTTGCTGCCCATTTGGAACCCGAAATTCTAGTGGTAGATGAGGTCTTGGCAGTAGGCGATGCAGAGTTTCAGAAGAAAGCCATTGGCAAGATGCAAGACGTTTCTAAAGGTGACGGAAGAACCGTGCTGTTTGTGAGCCATAATATGGGTTCTGTAAGAAATCTATGTAAGAACGGAATTTTACTAAAGGATGGTGAAATTTATTATACCGGTGAAGTAAATGATGTGGTTGATCATTATGCTTCTATGGATCGTATAACTGATGGTGTCTGTTTTAGAAAAATAGACGCTTCTATGCGTGATCCTAATTTACTACAGGATGTCTTTTTTGTTTCAGCAAAAATACTGAAGGAGACAAATACATTTGCAACGGACGAACCTATTGTTTTTGAGTTTGAGATAAAGGCCAATCGTACGGTTACAGAATTTCGTCTAAATACTACAATTTTCACAATGGATGATATTCCTATTGGTAGTGTTTCCGGTTCTAACTTTTTGAATATTGAGAGTGGCGATGAGCGGATTGTTCGTATGACATTACCCTCTCATAGATTGGCACAAGGTGAGTATAAAATTTCTTTTTCGTTAGGTTCTGGTAATTATTCTACAGGGCAGAGGGATTTTGATGTCATTTCAAATGTTTTTTCATTTCAAATAGATAGGTTTTCTTGTTCTACAAATGAATCTTTTTCTGAATGGCATAGAGGGTGGGGAAATATAGCGTTTATGGCTGGTGTTAATTTTGTTTAATAATGAGATTGCTGAAAAAAATAAAAAATCTGAGTCTAGTAAATTTTGTAAAGAACCTATATTCTTCATTAGTGTATGATTCTCACAAAGATATTTTGGAATTGAGAGAATTATTGAGAAAGTCTGATGATGAAATAGAAAGATTACATCGTGAACTGTATCTTTTGTCAGATCGTTTGGTTCAACTTAAAGTTCTGTTGAAGCAGGAGGAAATTTTGCGGTATTATGCTACTCATCCAGATGAATCCAAGAAGTATAGCGAAGAATTGGCTTATATGGAGGAAACGCAAGAAATAATCACATTCCCCTATAGAAAGTTGAAACAATTGGATTACGTTGAATCAGGATACGATGATACTGCCCATCTTCCTTATGTGTTGCATGAAAATAGAAGGTTGTATTTCCCAAAAAACTGGACAAAAGATAGATGTGCGGATATGTATCGTTATTACATAGAAGATGAAAATTTGTTGGGTGGAAATTATAGAGAGAAGGCTCCGCATCAATATCAGACAGATTCTTTTAAAGTGGAAGATGGAGATGTTTTGGTGGATGTTGGCTGTGCAGAGGCGCTTCTTTCATTGGATGTAATAGAGAGGGTAAAAAAGGTTTATCTTATAGAGTCTGACGAAATGTGGCTTGAACCCTTGCGACACACCTTTGAACCCTATAAAGATAAAGTGGTGATTGTAAATAAATTGTTGTCTGATGAGGATTCTGAGAATGGTATTAGACTAGATACTTTGTTGAAACAAGATGTTGATGATTCCTTTTTTATTAAAATCGATATTGAAGGAGGAGAAACTGTAGTGATTAAGTCTGTTTTGGAATGTTCGTCTTTTGCGAGAAAGATGAAGTTGGCATGTTGCACATATCATAAAAGTTTAGATTATGAAAATATAAAGAAAATTTTATTGACTGATGGATTCTCATTTGATTCTTCTGATGGTTACCTGATTTTTTCTTCTGATTTAAAAATGAAAGTTCCATATTTTAGAAAAGGTATGATTAGGGCTGTAAAGTAGTATTATTATGATTCATGATACGATATTATTATTGAGTGCTTGTATAAATCCAAATGGCATGAGTTATACTGAGATTCAAAATCCAAAAGAAAGAGAATCTCATTATTTAAATGCATTGTCTTACTATTTAAAGAAAACAAAGTATAAAATTGTATTTGTAAATAATTCAGGAGAGGATATTTCATATAAAGTAGATAATCGAGATAATAGAATAGAGTTTCTTTCTTTTTATGGAAATGATTATGATAAAAGTTATGGAAAGGGTTATGGTGAATTCTTAATATTGCAGTATGCTTTTAAAAATAGTGTTTTTATCTCAAAATGTAATTATGTGATAAAAATAACAGGACGTTTAATTGTTAAGAACATAACGGAGATTTCTACATTAAATGATTTTATATTTTTTATTCCACGTAGAAAAGTTTATGTTGAATGCATTAATAATTCAGCGAAACATATAGAATCAAAATGTATTATCGCAAGTAAAAAATTTTACACTAAGTTTTTTTTAGAGAAAAAAAATGTCATAAATGATGCAGTTGGATATTATTTTGAGCATTTATTGTATGATGTAATAGAACAACAAAAATCTGTTTTTTTTGTTTCGGAATTTTGTGAACCTTTGGCTATTGAAGGTGTTTCTGGGACAAGTAGATATGTATATGATTATATTGTTTATTCTTTTCCACAAAAAATGGATAACCTTATTCTTTTTTGTCATCGATATTTAGATAATCATAATGCAAGTTTTTTTTTATCTCAATGGATAAAGCTAGTGTCTTATTCTTTTTTATTTTTAAAGTATTTGTATAAAATTAGAAGAAGAGTGTTGTGAAAATAGTTAGTATAGGCGGTGGTTTGGGAAATCAAATGTTTAAATATGCATTTGCATTGGTATTGAAACAAATACACCCAAATGAAAAAATATACATAGATTCAAGATTCTGTCGTTACTTAGGTGTTCATAATGGATATGAATTAAATAGATTGTTTAATTTAGAGATAAAAGAGGCTTCTTTTTTCAATATTCTTTTTGTTTCGAAAAGAGCTGTTTTGTCATATCTCTATTTTTTTAATAAGAAGCTGTATGATATGTGCATCTCTTATTTTTATGATCATGCGGATTCTCATTATGTTGAAGATTATTTATCCCCAAGTATTTATAACAAAGACATTTTATATTCCAATAAATCTATATATTATGATATAGGAGCTCAAGTTTGGAAATACTATGAGAATTATCGAGTTCAGATAAGTGAAGCGTTCCGATTTAAAATTTCATTAGACGATCGAAATCTTATGATAGAAAATGAGATTCTGAAAAGTAATTCAGTTGGAGTTCATATTAGGGGCGGTGATTATTTAAGCAAAGGTAATAATTTGTCCTATAACTTGTGTAATGTATCATATTATCAGATAGCAATGAACATATTGCGAGATAAACATCCAAAACTTAAGTTTTTTGTATTTACTAATGATATTGATTATTTTGATAAGATAAAGGATTTGATATTTTTTAAAGAAGAGGACGTTATTGTTGTGAAAAACGAAGAAAAGGATAGTTTTAAAGATATTATACTAATGTCGAAATGTCAAAATCTGATTATAGCGAATAGTAGTTTTAGTTGGTGGGGAGCATGGTTGAATAATCGAACAGATACTATTGTCATAGCACCCAAAAACTGGCTTTTTAATAAAGATTGTTTTGATGTTTGTCCTCCTAATTGGTTGAGAGTGTGAATAATAATTGTTGTAAACTTAAAATAGCCATTATATCTGCATATATAGGGAATGGTGGTGACTCAGGATGTATAAGTTTTACCTCACAAGCAAAAGAAGAGATGGCTGCTTATGGTGTAGATATATATTCATATAGAGATACGGATCTAGATTCTTTATTGCCATTACTAGAACCGTCGATGGCTCGAGATGAGATTATTAAAGAAAATCTTTTTGATAAATTGCGTTATTTTGTTTATAAACGGATTTATAAACAGGAATTATATCCTTCAGTAGAAGATGATAGAACAAGATTAATAGCGAAAATTCCTAAAATTTTGTTCTATAAATTAGTACCTAATGAATACGACTATTATGTATGGTTGGATTCTAAATTTGTAATACAAGAGCATTGGTTAAAATACTTATTATGGCTTATTTCCAAGTATGAAGGTTTTGACATATTAGTCTCGAAACATTCTGAACGATCTTCAGTAAAAGAGGAGATGAATTTTATGGTTGATAATAGTAAAATAAATGGAAATAAGGTTATTGAAAAGTATAATATAGCAGATTTGGAGTATCAATGCTCTTTGTATAAGAAAGGTACTTTCTCTGATGAGTATTTATATGAAAATACGATGATAATCTATTCAAAATCAATATTAGAAAAAAAAAGACTTTTGGAAGAATGGTATGCTCATAACTATTATCTAAGTATTCAGGATCAATTAAGTTTTCCTTATCTTTTATATAAATATAAAGATGTAAGAGTGAGTAGTATACCACAGTATGTCTTTGATATGCCATTTTCTAGTCATGAATATGGTTTTCATTAAGAATAAGTTTAATAAATTTCTTAATCATAGATAATCATGTCTTTTTTAAAGTCTTTATATTATTCATATAAACTGCATTTGCCGAAAGGTAAATTAGATATAAAGTCTAACGTTAGTTTTTATTGTCATAAAACTGCTAAGATTGAGTTTGGTGATAAAGGAAAACTAATATTGAATGCTGAATGGTTTAAAGGAGGAAATAAGCGTTACCGAACAACTTTTTATATGGGAGAAAACTCTCATTTGATATGTGAAAGTGAATTTAGTTTATATCAGGGAGCTTCAATATATATAGCAGATGGTGCAACATTAGTATTGAGAGGTACTAAAAGCTTTTTGAATACAAATTCTACTATTAATTGTTTTTCTCATATAGAAATTGGTAATGATTGTGGATTAAGTGATAATATTACAATCGCAGATTCAAATAATCATAGTATTGATGGAAGAAATCCAGTGGCTTCTATTGTAATAGGAAATCATGTTTGGATAGCCCGTAATGCAGTAATAACAAAAGGTGTAAAAATATGTGATGGTTCTGTAATTGCTGCAGGAGCTGTTGTTGTTAAAGACATACCTGCAAATTGTTTAGTAGGAGGAGTGCCTGCAAAAATTATTCGAGAGAATATTAATTGGAAATGGTAATCCTATACTTAATGTTATTTTTCTATTAATAAAAGAAAACAATTCATTGTTAGATAGCATGTTTAGTATTTATGCTATAATAGTGACCTACAATGGCCTTCGTTGGCTTGACCGCTGTTTGGGCAGTTTGATGAACTCCGATGTGCCGGTACATATTGTGGTGATAGACAATGCCTCTTCCGATGGAACAACATCTTATATCCGTGAAAAATATCCAGATGTTGTACTGATAGAGTCGAAAGAAAATTTGGGTTTTGCCAAGGCCAATAATATAGGTATGCGTTATGCCTTGGATCATGGTGCCGATTATGTTTTTCTTCTGAATCAGGATGCTTGGATTGTTCAGTCAAACACTATCGACAGGATGGTTGAGATGGCGGAAAACCACCCGGAGTTTGCCATCCTTAGTCCTATGCAATTAAACGGCAGCGGAGAAAAGATTGTCTTTGAATCTAAGTATTATGCATCTCAAAATGAAGAATACGACTGGATTTCTGACAGCTATTTCGGCAGGCTGAAGGATTTGTACGAAGTTCAATATGTATGTGCCGCTTCATGGTT
>JALNVE010000212.1 GCA_023227695.1 Paludibacteraceae bacterium | reverse complement strand
ATTTTTTTTATAACTTTGCGAAAAATTAGTTCCCCAAGGAGTTGGGGTACCCCAACTCCTTGGGGAACTAAAAAGAGATTAATCAAGTATTAACACTTGTCTAAATATGGGGAGTACCATAGATAATACTAACATCGAACTGCAAGGATATATCGATGATGTTTCTGCGTTCTTCGCTCAGGGAGATGTTGCCATTAATCCTACATTCGAGGGTACAGGACTGAAAATTAAGACTTTTGAATCGATGTCATACGACAAAGTGGTGATGGTCCATCCGCACAGCACTATTGGTGTATATAAAAAGGATTCTGCACCTTTATTCTCCTCCAATGAGCCTAATGAATGGGTGAATTTTTTGAAGCGAATATGGAACAATACAAAAGAAATGCAGGAGATTAAATCTCAGACTCATAAATATCTGAATGAAATGAATGACTTTATCAAAATGGAGTATAAAAAATTTTTAGAAATATAAATATGAAAATATTATTAATAAATAATTATTCTATTGAAAATTGTTTAAATAAAGCTAATGAAGGTGTACAACCGGCACATCATAAGTGGGGCAGTGATTATCTTAAATCGAAAGGAAATGATGTAGATACAGAAGTATTTAATTTAGATGGGGTAGGTATAATAAAAAAACAAATATAAATTAATGATGATAATAAAAGCCATATTTAATTGCTTTTCTTAATATATCATCTTGTAACATGTGGGTTGTTAACTTATTATGTCTATATGAAATTTATTTAGAAAAAAATGGATAAGAAAAAGATAGTTTGGATTACTCCTGATTGTTTCTACGATGTAGATTGGCCTATTGTAAATAGGTTAGTGGAATTCTATGATATAAGGTGGTATTGTATTTGGAATTCAAAGTCTTTAAGGGAAATACCAGTGAACGCCAATGTTTTTCGTATAATTCAATTAAAGGATAGATATCGAAGTTTAAAGAATATATCTATCTATATATCACTACTTAAAGAGATTAAATCATTTAATCCTACAATAATTTATAACGGTTTTGGTGGTCGTCCTTACTTTTTCCCCTTATTGTTCCATTATTTTGACAAAAAAGATGTAATATTTGAAGGGCATGAGATAGATCCAAAAGTATCTGCTTATAGTAACTTAATATCAGATTCATATATTCGATATTATTTGAGAAGGGTGGGGTTAACTCAAGTATTTTCCAAACATTCTGAAAAGCAATTTCATGAATTGTATCCTAATCAGAAATGCACATACATCCCCATGGTTCCTAAAGATTATGGTATGCCATGTAATCTTATTGAACATGGGAATAGGAAAGTATTTTTATTTTTTGGAGGTATAAGATCGAATAAACGCTTTGATATATTATTGGATGCATTTCTGAAGTTGGATTCTAAGCATTCTGAAAAAGCAGAATTATGGGTTTATGGTAATGCAAGCCCAGAGGAAATAGATAAATATACCTCTATGGCAGTTGGTCACGAAAATATTATTTTGAAATTAAGGTTTGTTCCTGATGATATGGTTGCCAATTTATTCTGTTCTTCTACATATCTCGTACTTCCTTATGAAAGAATAACTCAGAGCGGACCTATGATGATAGCTTATAATTATAACACACCTTTAATAGGATCAAATATTGCTGGATTCAAAGAACGTATTAAGGATGGAGAAAATGGCTATTTGTTTAAAAATGGCGATGTAGCAGATTTAAAGAGGCTGTTGGAACAATGTATAGATCAAGATGATGAGGAATACAATCGAATAAAGCGAAACTCTATGAGATTTGTTGATGAAGAATATTCACCCAAGGTCGTAATCCGAAGGTATAGAGAGATGCTCGATCAAAGAACAAGTGAACTAAGTAAAGGAACTAAATAATTACGTAATAAACTTAGCATGAATTCTATGAATAAGAGATATCCTATTCTTGCTACAAAGAAGAATTGTACTGGCTGTATGGCTTGTGTAGATGCTTGTCCATCTGGAGCTTTATGTCAATTCATTAATGATGAAGGCCATTATACATTCAAACTCGATAAAGAGATATGTGTTAATTGCCTCAAATGTGAAAGCACGTGTCCCATAGTTTCAAAAATAGATTATGGAAACAATGATCTTTCAACACCAGTTTATGCGGCATGGAGTTGTAATAAGGAATTAAGAAAGAAAAGTTCATCAGGTGGAGCAGCTACGGCTATAAGTGAATATATTCTAAAACAAGGAGGCGTAGTGATAGGTGCTACTCTTGATGGTTCTAATTGCCGTCATATTTCGATAGAATCAATTTCTGATTTACCAAAGTTGCAGGGCTCTAAATACATGCAGAGTGATGCTTGTGGCGCTTACAAACAGACGCTTCAATACCTGCGAGAAGGACGTAGAGTCTTGTTCATTGGCACCCCATGTCAGGTCGCTGCTGCAATTAACTTTGTGAAGAACCCCAAATTATCTGAGAACCTATTCTCTTTGGATATGGTATGTGGTGGAGTCCCTTCATTATTTATCAGAGACAGATTCATTTCTGAAAGCGGTAAAAAGATAAAGGCTATAGATTCTTTTAGAAATAAAGACAAAGGATGGAAGAGTAAAGGATTTACCTATCAGTTGAAAGTGGTCAATGATAGAAATGAGATAGAGGTTATTCATGAAAAAAATCTTTTGTTAGATGGTTTTGTCTCTGAACTAACCAATCGTTATAGCTGTTATGATTGTCAGTTTGTTTATATCAACAGAAAGAGTGACTTTACTATAGCAGATTTCTGGGGAGATACTTTTTTTAGGGATGAGCACAAAGAAGGTTTATCTTCGTTGGCTGTTCATACAGAGAAAGGTAAAGTTCTTCTCGCAGAAATTAAAAATCAAAATATCAAAATTAAACAAACGAGTTGGGATAAAGTTCTACCATATAACTTTAGATACGTTTACGGCCATTCATTACTCAAGCATTTACCACAACGGAAATATTTAAATTGGATATTTAATCATTGTTTATATGAAACTCTTTGTTCATTTTATGCTGGTGACGTAACCTTTAAAAAACCGATAGGCATTGTTTTAAAAGTGATGAGGAAAATTACTATAATAATCAATCGTAAGAAATCGGAAAAATTCATATATAATTTATTGAATAAATGAAAATAGGAGTATTAACATATCACATAGACAACAGTCCAGGGGCTACGCTTCAATGCTACGGTACATGCAGAGCCATGAAGGAACTTGGGTATGAAGTATATATTATAGACTTGCAGCATAGACCTGCTAACAAGCGTAGTCAATGGGTGTTAAATTTGCTCAAGCCTTTTTATGCTGTACGTGACTACCGGCAGGAGAGATTTAGAAGGAATTTCTATCCGAAAATGACAAATCATTATGATAATTTTGAAGAATTGCAAGCTAATCCTCCACAACTCGATGCATATTGCATCGGAAGTGATCAAGTTTGGAACCCAAAGATTGCAGGACATAGCCAAATGGCATATTTCCTAAATTTCGGAGATGATAAGATTAAGCGTTTCTCTTATGCTTCAAGCATGGGACTAAAAAAATGGCCTATTGATGACGAATCAAAGAATTTACGTATCAATGAGTTGCTGAGATCATACATTGGAATTGGGGTTAGGGAACAAACTTTGGCCGATGAGCTAAAACGGAAGTTTGCCCTTGATGCAACTGTTGTTTGTGACCCTGCATTGCTTCATCCTGACTATTATGAAATTATAGGAGAAGTAAAACCACTAAACGAAGTGGCATGCTATGTGCTCCAGAAATTCCCCGAGCAATTAGAAACAATGCATGTAGTTGGAGATTTATTGAATGCTCCTTTGCGAATGATAATGTCTTTTATGCCTATGAGAGGGTATAAATATACTTATAATCTAGATTTGGTATCCTGGATGAATTATTTAGTAGGAAGCAAGTTCATTATCACAGATTCTTTCCATGGTACGGTTATTTCTATTATATATCACAAGCCATTTGTAGTTTTGTATAAGGAAAATGGGAAAAGTTCAAGAATAACAGATCTTCTTAAAAAAGTCGGTTTGGAAGATAGAATATTCTTTGATATGAATGATTTCAAAAAAAACAATAATTGGAAAAATGATATAAATTGGGAAGAAGTGGATAAGAAACTCTCTTCTTATAGAGAAAAGAGTTGGAATTATTTAAAATCAACTATAAGTAAAATATAATATGGATATATAGCTCGAAAGTGAAATTATGAAGAAGAAATTATTAATAATGCATCATAACACGATTGAGGAAAATACGGGTGGTATCACTTCGGTTATGAGAAATATGCACCCTTATTTTGCTAAAGAGTTTGATGTAACATATATGACTCTGCCAAAATCGTGGCAACATGGTTCAACTAGAGCTAATTACTTTATCTATTGTTGGCTCCATAAAAATGAATTCAAGAAATATGATTTTGTTATATCCCATATACCAGAATCATCCTACTTTATGGTGAAATCCGGAGTCCCATGTATTCATATATGTCATAGTGCTGCCAATCCGATGAGGAGTGGTTCTTGGATAAAAAGACCTTTCATCTGGTTCTTTGATTATTTGCAAAATACTATTGTCGCCAAGTGCCCATTAATATATTATGTTGGCAAAAAACTTAGAGCAAATGATAAAAAACTTTATAATCCATTAAGGCAAAATGTTACACCTCTGCCACTGGAGCAGCGAAAGGGTTTCGTCTTCCCTGGTAGATTGATTTCATTGAAGAGAGTCAATAGACTTATCGACATCTATTCAAAATTACCTGAGAATATTAGAGAGAGTAATCCTTTCTATATTATAGGGGATGGTGATTGCCGAGAATCGTTGGAGAATCAAGTTAAGTCACTTGGTTTAGAGAAACAGGTGATTTTCAAGGGTAGTATGCCAAACGACAAAATCATGGAAGAAGTTTCATCTAAAAAGATGGTTTTGATGGCATCCACAACTGAAGGTTTCCCAACCTCAATTGCTGAGGGTTTCTCTGTCGGTCTTCCTGCTATATCTACTAATGTGGGTAGCATTCCTGATGTGGTAAAAAATGACGTGAATGGGTTCTATCTGCCAAAAGATTTTGATGATAGAGAATATGTAAAACTAATAGAAAAGGTTTTTAATGATTATCCGCGTTTTTCAGAAGCTGCTCTAGAGAATTCTAAAGTCTTTAATGCAGAGAGAGTAACTCAAGGAATAATAGATGATATTCACAGAATGATTGATTGAATTTAGTGAAAAAAATTAGCAAAGAAATCAATAATGAATATTAATGACCCTTCTGCAATACAAGAATGTACAAGTTGCCAGATGTGTGGAGCAGTGTGTCCGCATCAAGCCATAACTATAAGACAAAATGAGGATGGTTTCTATCGGCCTTATGTGGATGAAACAATTTGCACCAATTGCGGTTTGTGTACAAAGGTCTGCTATAAGTTTGATGCAGATGTGAAAATGACATCGGCTGAGGATGGTAGTAGAACGAAGGTGTTTTCTGCCCAAAACTTATCAGATATAATGCTCCCCAGAATTTAGACAAAAACAAAGGTGGCGGGAAAGGCTTATCTTTGTAAAAAAATGGAAGAAATGGGAAGGAAAAGCAAGTATGATTCCACGTTCAAGACCAAGGTCGTAT
>JALNVE010000211.1 GCA_023227695.1 Paludibacteraceae bacterium | reverse complement strand
TTGACCTATAGAGAAGTTACATTGCTCGATTTTGGCTCTGAATGTTTTGAATCTCTCAAACCACCAGCATTTATCGCAGATTAGAGCATGTTGCACCACGCAAATTGACCCATAGGTCAGAAAGTGAGTTATCATATTTACGGATAATGCGGTAATACCAAATGTATTGGACACAGATAACAACAAAATTAGAAAGGCAATAAACCAAGATAGCAGTACTAAAATCATCAACCCAAATACCATAACCAAGGCTTAAAAGACGCATCACGATGTTGATGATTTCAAAAATCAAGCCCATTTTCTGCATCAAAAACAAATCGAACAGAAAGCCCATCGAAGCTACGATGGTCGACATGGCCAACCAAGGCAACATCATTTGGATGTAAGTTCCCGTTTCCACCCACTCTTCTCCAAAAAGGAAAGAAACCAACCAAGGCAAAATATAGTAAAGAGCCAAAAAACTAGGTACAACAATCATCAATGTGTTTTTTGAAAAGCGTCGGAAGAATGGCATCAACGGTTTATGGTCACGATACATCTCTGCCGATTTCTGATAAAACACTTGGCACAAAGAGTATGAAATCATATTGATTGGTCTGAAAGCCAACATGGTAGCCATTCCAAAAAAACCGATATAATCCATCGAGAAATAAGCTGATAAAAGAAGGATAGGCAGATTTCCGCTCACATAATTAACCAATGCACGGGGCAATGAATATTTAGGGAAATTGACATAACGCAAAGCCATCACCTTACAGGCCAACCCATCAAATCTGAGCAAAGGACGCAACTGTTTTAAAGAGGTAGCCACACTTAAAACAAGAGCAATTAACGAGCCTATGATTGTTCCTGAAATCAAGCCATTATGAGGCAATTTCAGCCATCCGAATAAACTCTTAAGAGCCGCATTCCCAAGCGATTGGGAAACTTGGAAAGATGAGATCAGCCAAAAGTGTTTTGTACGTGTGTACCAGTTATTCAAAATATTCCAGATTGCCTGCAGAAATGCATATATAGGAATCAACCAAAGCCAATTGCCGATGGGTCCAACCTCAAAATCGAGAGAAAAAAAGAGGATAACGCCAAGCAGAAACAACAAACAAGCAGCCATAGTGGTCAACATACCTAAATGCGTACAGGCCACTGCCTTATATTCAGATTTCGGCAACATGATGGAATTATGGAACTCTGCGTTGGCAAAGAGAATCAGTACGCCACTAATGCTGAGAAAAAGATTCAGCACGCCAAATTCGTCCGGCGAAAAAAGTCGAGTCAGAAGTGGCGATATCAAGAAACCTACAGCCATGGCAACGGTATTGCCAGACACCAAAGCAAAAACAGCCCTCAGCATTCCCGTGCCTTCCCCTTTCTCTTTGTTATTCGTTGGAGTAATTTTCATTTTTTCATTTTCCATCAAGTCACAAAAATAATTGTTTTTATTTCATAACGGCCATTTTTCAGAACCATTCATTACCCTCAATGAAAAATAGAATTATCTGCGAATAGAATGTTGCACATAAAATCATTTATTGTTAGATTTACAAATTGAAAGCTTAGAAGCAAATACCATGAACATAAAGAGACGTTACACATTTTTAGTTTTCGTCATCCTCTTTTTTACGGTCACATATTCCCAAGAATATGCTCATTTTGACCATTATACTGCAAAAGACGGATTGTCGTCAAATAAAATTTTTGATATTAAACAGGATTCTACTGGCTTCCTTTGGATTGCCACTGATTTCGGTTTGAACCGTTTTGATGGTACCCAATTCAAGCGTTGGAAAAAAGACGAGTACCCATCCATGTTCAGAAATGACATTTTCTGTCTTCAGCCAACAGAAACAGGTTTATTAATAGGAAGTTACGATGGATTGCTCATAGAATACGACTTCAAAAAAGACGAATTCATTGACAGGAAACCTGCCGATTTCGACCTCACATATTACAGAGAAACCAAAGGATTCTATTTTCCGAAAGAGGGCGAATGTTATGCTTATACGATTGGCGGCATTTACCGTTTCGACAAGAAAAGTCATGAATTCTTGACTGATTTTCCTGCATTCAGATCTATCAACAAATATGTAAAGAGCATGTTTGTCGATCAATACGGACGATATTGGATTGGTTCATACGACCGTCTCCTGATTTTTAGTGCCAGAGGAAAACTGATAAAACAATACGATTCATCCTTCTCTCCTTGTGGTTACATCACTTCCATCGTCCCTAACAAGGATAACACTAAACTGATTGTCTCTTCCATCACTAATCAGTTATGGGTTTTCGACATTTCCGGGAAAAAGATAAACGACCCAGAAATCATCCGCGTACCATTTGAGAACATATTCAAAATATTGAGAGATTCAAAAAACCGCTACTGGTTTGCCACTGACGGTTTCGGACTTTGGTATACGGACGAAGAAATCGGCAGCAACACCAAGTTTACCTCTATCAAACCCTACGGAATTAACAAAGATGAGATACAAAAAATTTATTCCATAGAAGAAGACCATGACGGTAACATTTGGATCGGAACACAAAATACGGGACTTTGGCGTTATAAGAGAAACCAATTGCATGGCATCGTTTTCTCTTCCAATTTCGGGTTTCCTAGTGCCGTTTGTTCCGGATTCATCGAAGATTCAAAAGGAAATATAATAGTCAGCACCGACGGCAAAGGACTTTACAACATATCTCCTGACTTCAAAAACATAAAGAGCATAGACGTTCCCAACAACAATGTTCTGTCAATGGAGAAGGTTAAAGGAGAAGGCATCTGGTTGTCAACATGGGGAGGTGGAATTTTAAAATATTTTCCGGAAAGCAACAAAATAGAGCAAGAGACGTTTAACGGCATTGAATCGCCCAACAAATGTATCTTCTCCTCTATGACCATGCCAGACGGAGAGATATTCTGTTGTACGGCAGGAGGCGGACTCTATATCCGCAACAAACAGAAGCAGTGGTATAGAAAGACGCTAAAGGCTGAAAACTATCCGGTTGAAGATATCTGGACCTTACGTTCTGCTTTTGCAACCAACAACATTAAATGGGTTATTACGACCAATACTTTCTGGAGATTTGAAAACGGTGTGTGCAAACCTATCCTACCCAACGTCACTGATCTGAAATCGCGTTTCCCTCTTAATTTGAGAGAAGCTGTTTGTGACGAGGATGGAAACATATTGGCAGCAACCAACCAAGGTGTAATGTTTTTCAAAGCAGACGGATCAAGATATGAAACGCTGAAATTTTTGCCAAATGGTGAATACAAAGCCATTCTACGTTATAAAGATGGAACTTTTTGGACTACAGGAAGTAACGGCATTTTGTCTTTCGATCTAAAAAAGCAGACTTATAAAAGAATGCCGGGTAACTATACCGATATGACAAAGTGCGATTTCTACAACCACTCCATCTATACGGATTCCAAAGGTAAGATTTATGCAGGAACAAACGGAGGATTCTTCATGTTCGACCCTCAGGTAGCATTGACCGACTCCACCATCTCTTATTTCTCATTCTCAGACTTATACATCTCCAACAAAAAGATAAAACCATTTGAAAATGAAATACTGAAAGAGGGTTCTTTATCAGATATAGAGGCAATAACACTCACCCATAACCAGTCGTCTTACGTGACAATTCAGATGGACATCATCGACTTTTCCGAATACAACAAAGCCATCTGCGAATACAAACTTCAAGGATTGGATAAAGATTGGATAAAGATGGACGAAAACCGTTCCATCACCTTCTCTTATTTACCTGCCGGCGAATACACATTGGACGTTGTTGCATACAAAGAGAACCTTCCAAAATTAAAGGTTTTGAGATCGTTGAAAATTATTGTATTACCACCTTGGTGGGCATCTTGGTGGTTCAAAAGTTTGGTAATAATAGCCTTCATTCTTGGTATAGGATTATACATTCTGAACCGCGTGCGCAGATTGGAAAGACAAAAAGCCATCTTGCAAGTAAAGGTAGAAGAACGAACATCGGAGTTGAAACAAGCACTCTGCGACAAGGACCGACTCATCTCAGTCATTGCGCATGACCTCAAGAACCCAATGTTTGCCATTGTCGGTGCTTTGGAGACTTGGAAGAGCAAAGATCATGAAATGGACAGCGAGAAACGTTCCAGTTTCGTTGGTGATATTCTCAGATCAGCTCAGACCCTTCAAAACGAGATGATCAAGCTTTTGGATTGGGCACGTTCAAAGAAAGACGATATCGTATGTCACCCAACTAACACCGATGTGAAGTTCATAATCAACAAAACCATGATTCTGTTGAATGGTATGATTTTGGACAAGCATCTACATGTTAATAGAGACATCAACCTCAAGAACTTTGCTTACATCGATTCCAGAATGTTGGATACGGTGATCAGAAACCTTATCAGTAACGCCATTAAGTTCACCAAAGAGGGCGGAAATATCGACATCAAGGCTTGGCAGGAAGAGAACGTCATGAAGCTCTCCATCACCGATTCCGGTATCGGAATGAGTCAAGAACAGATCAACGATATTTTCAACGGAAAATGCAACTCGACTTTGGGAACCCAGAACGAAAAAGGAACTGGTCTTGGATTCAGCATCTGCCAGGATTACATGGTCCGCAATAAGGGTAAAATTGAGATCGAGAGTGAAGTTGGCAAAGGAAGTAGCATCACGCTCACCTTCCCTATGTCAGACAAACCTTTGGAAGAAGAGAGCGAGATGAAGAGCGCAAGCACGAACTTCATTCTCAACAAAGAGCTATTGGAAGGCAATACCATCTTAGTGGTAGATGACGACCCTCTTATCTGCGCTAACTTAAAGAACATGTTGGAGAGCTACGCCAACGTAATCACTGCCAACAATGGTAAAGTAGCGTTGGAGTTGGCCGAGAAACACATCCCTGATGTGATACTCAGTGATGTGGATATGCCAGAAATGAACGGTATTGAAATGAGCAAGGAATTGGGCAAGTCTGACAAGACAAAGCACATTCCTATCCTATTCATCTCCGCGAAGAACGAGGACAGTGACCGTATCATGGGACTTTTGAGTGGAGCGATCGACTACATCTCCAAACCGTTCAGTCAGACAGAGTTGCTGATCAAACTGAGCAACATTCTCGGCATGAGACAGAAGCAACAGCAGAAACTATTGAACGAGATGCTTCAGAAAGGAAAAACAGACGAGAATCCTGCAGCCGAGCAACCGGAGATGAACCCATTCCTAAAAGATCTTTTGGTTGTCTTGGACGAGCAATATACAAACAGCCAATTGTCTATTGAAGATATGGCCAACCATATGTGCGTGAGTCAATCCACGCTCAACAGAAAAGTTCGTTCCATCACTGGCAAGACACCATTGGATGTTCTGAACGAATATCGTATGAACAAAGCCCTACAGCTTCTTAAATCGACGCAAAGTAACGTTTCTGTAGGTGATATCGCTTACATGGTTGGATTTAACGACCCAGCATACTTCACAAAGAAGTTTAGGGAATTTTACGGATATACACCTTCAAAGGCATAAGAAGGGGGACAAACAAAAAAGGCGAGAAAAACTCTGGCGTATAGGTCAAATTGCGTGGTATTTTCACTATACTAAGTGTCAATGGGTCAAATTGCGTGGTGACTTAAATGAAAATACGATTGAATATTTTCAACAATTTGCTCATATTTGTATCG
>JALNVE010000210.1 GCA_023227695.1 Paludibacteraceae bacterium | reverse complement strand
CTTACTACCGCAAGCTTAAAGCTCATCGGGTAGTCTTTTTGTGAACGTCTAACGTACTGTCTTTCTTTTCCTTTCATATTCGTTACTTTTTTGTTGTAACGCTATTTCAGGACGTGACATATAGGTCAAAATTGAGGCTGTCTAAAGAATTAGACAGCCTCCCTTTTTTGCACACAGTTGCGGACCTGTGCATGTGGATTTTGTGAGATTTTGTTTTTGGTATCCGCTACTGATTCTGTTTCTGTGTGCTATACTTATTTCACAATAAGTTTAAGAGTTTTTTCATTCACTTTAACTAGGTATAAACCTGGAGTCTGAATGTTTATTTCGTTGTTAAAATAAGGGATAGCCTTGTTTCTTGAAATCACATTTCCAGTAAGATCAGTGACGATTACTTCGCATGTTTCTGAAACATACAAATTGCATTTTCCATCTTTGCTTGGATTAGGAGCAAGATAACAATATGTGTTGTTGATGTTGCTATTGTTATTAAGGCTAGCTGGAGCTGATCCTCCAACGCAAGTAACGTCGTCAATTTTTAGCGTTCCCTTTGAATTAGCAGACTGTTTAATTTGCCAGCTGAATTTGTAGATGTCAGATTTGTCCATTTCCATATCAACACCCCAATCTGAAGCTTGAACCAAGCCAGACCAGTTGATGGTAGCTGTTTCCCAATCTGTAGAAGCACTGATCTTAGTACTGTGGAAATCATCATCTTCAACAGCTTTCATGGCAACTCTGAATTCGTGAGCAGAACCTTTGTATTTGTAGGTTATTTTGCTGCAATCAGAGATGTCGTATGGTTCTTTGCTTTCTTGTAAAAACAACTCAACACCGCAGTAAGGGGCACCCATCCATCCTTCACCTTGCCATTCATTACCCATAGTATAGTCGGCCTTGATAGCTCCGTTTTGAGGTAAGCTCTCAGGAACTGTAATTGTAGAATATGGATTGGCCTTTTTGCTTTCATCATTGAATGTGTTCCATTTTCCACCCCAATTGCTGATGATGTTGTTATCTTCTACGTTATCTACCAATCCTGGATCAACATATCCTTCTGGATAAATAGTGATTGTGATGGTTTCGTCTAATTCGTCTTCTCCATCGCTAACAGTCAATTGGAATAGATAAGTTCCGTCTGTTAATCCGCTAACCGTAGTCGAAGCAGTATTTGCAGATTCTATGTTTGCATTTGATGGACCAGAAAGTTGTTTCCAACTATATGTGTAGTTTCCTGTACCACCATCTGCCATACCTGTTAGTTTTGTTTCTGATTGAGGCAAGAAGAAAGATTGAGCTGAACCAACAGAAATCGATAAATCTTTTTGTGGTTGAACTAAAATAATAGGGGTATAGTTTACCCAACTCTTTGCAACACCTAGCAAATAAGCTCCGTTTTCTGTCATATCAGAGTCTGACCAATCAGAAATTTTGGTGCAACTCTCTTTCAAAATAGACCATTTAGCGTCATCACCACCTTTGTTGCTCATTGACCAGAATGCGTTGATCAAAGATTTGTCTTTATAGATTTGAATTAGTCCACCATCGGCTTTGCCGTAGTTTAGACCCCATTCTGTTACGACAACAGGTACTCCGTTGTTCCAATCAGGATGACTGTTCCAATCTGCTTGATGACCCCATTCAACGTAACCATGCCAAGTGTAAGCTATGTTTTCATAACCTTGACCTGCATCAGTCACATTGTTTGGCTCTCTTGAATACTGAGTAGAACCAACTATTATGACATTATCGTCATCGATAGCTCTGATGACAGGGATGATTTTTTTAGCGTAATCAATAACCACGCTGTTGCTGGTCTTTGGCTCATTGTATATTTCATACATCACATTAGGGTATTTGCCCCATTTTGTTGCAAAATAGGTGAAGAATTCTTTTGAAAGATCAACCCATTGTTCTGCATAATGCTCATGGAAATCGATCACTACATAGATATCATTTTCGATAGCTGCTTTTACCATCTCATCAACAAGTGCTTTTGTGTACTCAGGGCTGTGAAGATAGTTGTTTGTATTCCAAGTTTTGCTATTATCATTCCATGGGTTTGCACCGTCCTCGGCAGGGGCAATTGATACAGGAAGACGAATCAATTGGATGTTGTATTTGGAAACCAAAAAGTCAACAGTCTCTTTGGTCCACCAATCTGGTGCAGAACAGCTCCAGAACCAGCTTGGCCCCATCAAACTAACTTTGTTTCCGTTCTGATCACGAACAGCACCGTCTTTTGTGTTCAATTTTCCGTGTTTGGTAACTACAAACTCCTGTTTTTTTGTAGGATTTGCAATAGTAACCTTTATGTCTTTGCTTACGCCGCCCATAGTAACTGAGATGACATCGCTGCCTTCGCTTGATCCAGCTTTGTATACTCCGCTAGGAGCGTTGGATGACCAAGTTCCAGCTACCGCAATTTTTTCACCTAAAGAGTTATATCCGTATGCCTCTATTGCTTTTGAGTCGCCAGGCATTAATTCTACTTTTGTAGGAATTGTGCTAATCTTGGTGATTTTGCTGTCGTTTGAACTAGCTTTCACAACTTCAAAATAATCAAGGTTAACACCATTACCCATGTTGATTACATTGAAAGTTTGTTTGCCTGCTTTTAAGACAAACATAGCACCTTTTTCTGGGGAATAAATTGGCCAATTGTTTAGTGGTAAGTTCCACCATTCAGTGGCGTTGTTTGCTTCAAAAGGGTAAACACATGAAGCGCCATCAGCCATTTGAATTTTAATTGTACCTGGTTTACCTGCCAAAGAACTGAAAGAGAATTGATAAAGTCCGTCTTCTTGAATATTGACTTCGTAACTGAGAGTTTCTCCGTTTTCATCGAAATAACCAACGGTTTTTCCATCGTTTTCGGTTATAACTTTCGTCGATTTGCTTTCAACGTTAGTGAAGTTTTCGGCTTCTACTTTCTGAGCATGCAAGGACGCACAAAAAGAATTGAGTAGGAATGCACTTAGCACTCCGAGCTTGAAAATTTTTTTCATGGTATGTTATTATATAAAAATTATCAGTTTTGTTAGCAATTGTGTTAAGGAAACGAGATTGCTAAATCCTGTTTTTTATATAGGAATAAACGAAGTTTGTTCTAAGAAAACATGTTATACTAAATGTCCGTAGCAAAAATAAGTTAATGTTTTCATATATCTTAGTTTTATTTGGAATATTTTTGGTTTAGGTGCAAAAAAGATCATATTTGGATAAATAATGCACAATAATAGATGGCTTTTTCTCTTTTTTGCTATATTTGTCAGAATTAATCCAAGTCTGACTTGATTTATCCCCCATATTTAGAGATTATTTTAGAATTCATATTTATTGGAATATGGTTAGATTATTGGTTTTTTTATTTTTTGTATTAATGCTTGCTTCTTGCAGTAGTAATAGTAAGGATTGTGAGTGTACAACCAAAGGAGATTCATCTTCAAGTAGTAGTTCTTATACTATATATGATTATGACGGTTCTTGTAGTGAGATGAATGAAACAAATGTATCTTGTAAAGAGTTGTAATATTTTTCTACAAAAGAAAAATACGGCATATATGTTTCGCGTCTTATTGGGCGTGACATTTATAGTTTCGTCTCTATTGAAGTTGAATTCGATAGACTCTTTTGGATTATATATTTTTGGTTTCAATTGGTTTTCAATGAATGCTTCGATGATTCTATCTAGGTTATTGGTGGGATTTGAAGTTTTCTTGGGCATTGCATTGATAATTAACCGTTGGAATCGTATTGTCAATCTTTTGACAATAACGACTCTTTCTGTTTTTACGGTTTTCCTTTTCTATTTGGTGATTATTGGAGATGAGGCAAATTGCCATTGTTTTGGAGATATTGTCAACTTTTCTCCGGTAGAATCTATTGTCAAAAACATTGTTCTTTTTGTTCTTTTTTATTTTGCAAGGCAGAGTGAACCATTTCATTGGTCTCATGCTAGTTTGGTTATCCCAATGTTGTTTTTACTTTCGTTGGCGATGCCATTTTTTGTGAATCTTCCTGAATTTTGGATGGAAGAGAAGACTGTTTCTTATGATAATGAAAGTCTTACTGAATTTCTAAATCAAGAGAATATTCCTGTTGATTTAAAAAAGGGGAAAAGAATAGTTTGTTTTTATAGTACAGTTTGTAGTCATTGCAGAATCGCTGCAAAGAAGATGGATATAATGGCAGAAAAGATATCAATCCCAGATTCAGTCTTTTTTTGGGGAGTATACGACTCAAAGGGAAAATTAGATGAATTTCTCTCTTCAAAAAACATAAAGGAGCATGATTACGTTTTGTTGGATAGTAAGATATTTTCAATAACTCATGGCAGATTACCGCTCATTCTCCTTATGAGAGACGGTCATGTGGAGGAGATGATGAGTAATCAAACTTTGACAGAAGAAAAGGTTTTTTCTTTTATGTCAAAATAAGGTAGTCGTTAAGCTTCTGTAAAAAAACATTGAAGTTTCCGTTTTACTTTTAAAAATGACTTTTTTAAGGCACTTTATGAATCAACAAAAGGTGCAATTTGGTTTTATACGAAAATAGTTTGTGGAAAATTTAACAGCTTCTCAGCCTTATTTGCATCAATTGTTCTATCTTTGAATCCTGAATTTAGAATGAAAAATATATGAATAAAATAAAGGTGAAATTTTTAGTCTCTTTTTGTATTGGCGTTTTTGGCCTATTTTTAGCTAGTTGTAATCCGGATGAAGAATCTTCTGGAGAGAATAAAAAGAGAAACGATCCATACGAAATCCCTGATAGTTTACGTATGTTTATTGTAGAAAAAGGCGATTCTTTTTCAACTTTCAAGATAGGTGCAGCTTCTTTTTCTATGATAAAGGTAAAAGCTGGTGATTTTTATATGGGTGCCCAGTCTAATGATTCGATGACGGTCAATTATGATAAATCTGCGGATTCTTTGACTGAATCGCCTGTTCATAAGGTATCGCTTACAGAATTTTATATTGGAGCAACAGAGGTGACTGAAGCATTGTGGTATGCTGTAATGGGAACCGGTAAGGAGTCGTTGTCTGATGGTGATGTTCCTATTTCGGATGTCTCTTATACCGATGTCACTGCCTTCTTTGTAAGGTTGAATGCTGCTACTCTTTATACTGATTCAACTATGCAGGAAATAGCGTCGGTAAAACCTACATTTGTGTTGCCAACCGAAGCTCAGTGGGAGTATGCGGCTCGTGGCGGTGCTTCCTCAAAAGGCTTTTTGTATGCAGGAAGCAATGCTATAGCAGATGTGGCTTGGTTTTTTGATAATGCATCTTCAGCTCAACCTGTGGCAAAAAAATTGCCAAATGAATTAGGCCTTTATGATATGAGCGGAAATGTGATGGAGTGGTGCCAAGATAGATTTGATACATTGTCTTACATATCGGCAGACCAGACAGATCCAATTTCTTTGAATGGCAAATTTTCTGTTGTTCGTTCTGGTTCGTTCCAATCAAAAGCGGAAGACTGCCGTGTAAGTAGCCGAAAATTATTTGTGTCTACTTATTATAACTACATTGGATTCCGTTTGGCTTATTAGAATGCGATTTTCTCTATATAGAAAGACTATATCTGATTCCTCGGATATAGTCTTTTTTTTGACCTATGTGTCACGTCCTGAAATAGCGTTACAACAAAAAAGTAACGAATATGAAAGGAAAAGAAAGACAGTACGTTAGACGTTCACAAAAAGACTACCCGATGAGCTTTAAGCTTGCGGT
>JALNVE010000209.1 GCA_023227695.1 Paludibacteraceae bacterium | reverse complement strand
TTATTCAGATATTCAAAAATCGGCTTTTTATAATCATAAAATAGCGCAACGATCAAGAATAAGATATATGAAACAAGACAATAATTTATAGCAGTTTTTATCTTAGAGTTAACAGCCTTGGCTGTTGGTTGGAATGACGTAGAGACAGAAACAACATCAAACTTAGACAACAACTCATTAGAAATAGCTTTCTTCTGTCGGAGAATATCCACTTTATTAAAGTAGAACATCTGTTTATCTGTATTAATGTTAAAATCCTTTAGAATTTTCACACCTTCAAAATTTCTTTCAAAGTATTCCAAACGTTGAAGACTATCAATTTCTGTCAGATCTTTCTTCAAAAGTTTTTCCATTTCATCTAGATTTGAGATTCTTGACATATTCAAATCCTGCAAATATTTATTGTTTGAAAAATAATTAACCAAGGCTGTTTCCATTGCAGAAAAAGAAGAAACATCGCTCATTTTCAAAGAGATTGCAATTCCATCATTCAAACGAACATTAGCTGTATCAGAAGCTTTATATTTTTTTGAAAAATCTATCATATCGAAAATAGAATCTTTATTCATATCTATCAGATAATAGGAATCCACACCCCTTATTTTTTTTGATAAAGAATCAGGAATATTCAAGGCAGAAGCCAAGCCTGTAAAATCATCATCTGTTACATATCTATCAAGAGAAGAAACCATATCTGTAAACAAAGAAGAACTTCCATCATGAATGGAAAGAAGTAGATTTCCTTCATAAACTTTTCTTTCTCCTGTCGTTTTATACAAAGAATAGGACACTGCCACAACCATAAACAAGAGGAACATCCATTTATACTTATATGTTTTTCTTAAAAAGAAACCTAAGCACATACCAAGTTTCTTAACAAGGTCAAGCAAATGCTTGCCTATCTTTTTGAACATCACAAAGATGTTCATCTCCTCCTTTTCTTCCATTTTCTTTAATTATTTACGATTCCTCTACAAAACCCGTTTAAAGAACACAAAAATAATAATATTTGCCAAACAAACATCGTTTTAATCTTCATTCTTCGGATCATCTGCAGATTGTTTTTTTTTAAGCGACCTTTCCTTTGTTGCCGTCAAACCATTCACTCTACTATCGTTCTTTGCGGCAAAATCCTTCCAACTGGTAAACTTTTTACCCGTTCCTAATGTTTTACTCTCAAAAAAATGACATAACGCACAAGCCAATCCATCTGTTGCATCCATCTGAGGCAGCATCAGCTCCTGCGGAATATGAAGGTATTTTCTCAACATCTCAGCCACCTGCTCTTTTGATGCCATTCCGTTTCCTGTAATAGACATCTTGATTTTCAAAGGTGCATACTCATTGACCGTCAAGCCACGATACAAAGCTGCCGAGATTGCTACACCTTGAGCACGGCCTAGTTTCAGCATAGATTGTACATTTTTACCAAAAAACTGCGATTCAATCGCAAATTCATCAGGATGATACTCATCCACCAGCTCCAACGTACGAAGGAATATTTTGTTCAGTTTGGTGTAAGGGTCTGTGTATTTTTTTAGATCAAGGATTCCCATTAGCATGAGACTGGGTTTGTTTCCTGTTATCCTCAAAAGGCCATAACCCATCACATTCGTTCCAGGGTCAACGCCTAAGATAATCCTATCTTTTGCGTTCACAACTTGCACATTACCTTTTTCGACAACCATCACTAAAGTTTTATAAAAATCCTCGGATCTAATTTCAAGAAAATGAATGAGTTCTTTCAGAACACCTCTTTTAAATATGTTGAAAAGAACAAAACAGACTCACCAAAAGTCTCTCTTAACTGAGTCTGTTGACGGTCTCTATATTTATCCTGCCACTCCTTTACCTTAGCCACTGTAGGCGCCGAAAATTGCAAGGAATAGTTCAAGCCATCCTTTTCATCTATCAACACTTTATATAGTTTTGGGCTAGAGAAGCATCCTGTACTCAACATATCTGGTATGTAAAAGGATGTGATCCATTGCAACCATGCATCGTGCACTGAAGGAGAGACTAAATATGTGGTATTGAAAACAATCATAAGTTCTTTCTTTTTTTGCAAAAATAGCATTTTTTGAAAGATTCTGATGCCTTTGATTCTATTTCGTTGTTCGTTAAGCGTTACTCGTTTCTTGTTTTTAATGTTAAAAACATTTCTAACGAAACACAAGCAACTGGTAAGGAGTAGTGTAATCAACCTCTATCGAACGTCCCCTTTCTGAAAATAATTATATCTTTGCATATCATAATTCAGAGATTTGTATGAAAGATTTAATATCTCTTTTCGAAGAATATACAGGATGTAAAAATCCCACTTGTGAGAAGCTAAAAGGAGAAGGTTCAAACCGCATTTACTACCGAATTTCCTCTCCTACTACAAGCCTCATAGGCGTTATAGGTGAAAGCATTGAAGAAAACGAAGCCTTCTTCGCTTTAGCCAAACATTTCGAAAGCAAGGGTCTTCCAACCCCTAAATTATACAGTGCAACAAAAGACCATAGCCGTTATCTTCAAGAAGACTTAGGTGACACATCCCTTTATCATTACATTTCCAAAGGAATCTCAGAAGGATCTTTTTCCAAAGAAGAGGAAGAGATGATCTGCAAAACCATTGCCAAACTTCCAGAAATCCAGTTCTTAGGTGCTCAGGATCTTGATTTCTCAGTTTGTTACCCTTTGCCTTCGCTCGACAAACGAAGCGTCATGTGGGATTTGAACTACTTCAAATACTCTTTTCTCAAACTTCTACGAATAAATTTCTCTGAAGTAAAGTTGGAAGATGATTTTGAAAAGATGTGCGACTGCTTACTTGGCGACAAATCCAACACCTTCTTATATAGAGATTTCCAGTCACGCAATGTAATGATAAAAGACGGAGAGCCCTACTTTATCGATTTTCAGGGAGGCAGACGCGGTCCGATCTATTACGACATAGCCTCTTTTGCATGGCAGGCAAAGGCCAATTTTCCTGATAAATTGAGAGAAAAACTGATTCAGGTCTATTTGAATTCGGCCAAACGATTTGCAAAGATAGACGAGGCTGATTTCAGAAAGCATTTGCGTTATTTCGTTCTTTTCAGAACCATCCAGGTGTTAGGCGCATACGGATTCCGTGGACTATACGAAAGAAAACCTCATTTCATCGGAAGCATACCATACGCCATCAACAATCTGAAATCATTATTACGTAACGGATATCCAGAGTTTCCTTATCTCACAAAAGTATTGGAAACTCTTTGCGAATTACCTGAATTACAGATGCCTCAACCACCAACAGATCAGGCACCTCTAAAAGTAAAGGTGTACAGTTTCTCTTATAAAAAAGGAATTCCGGAAGACAACAGCGGCAATGGCGGAGGTTACGTTTTCGACTGTCGAGGCGTTCATAACCCTGGCCGTTACATCCAGTATAAACTTTCGACAGGACTGGACAAAAATGTGATTGACTTTTTGGAATCTGACGGTGAAATTCTAAAATTCCTAGACAATGTATATGCCCTTGCCGATGCTCATGTAGCACGTTTTATAGAAAGAGGTTTTACGAATCTGATGTTCTGTTTTGGATGTACCGGAGGCCAACACCGTTCGGTTTATTCTGCGCAACATACGGCAGAACATATTGCAAAGAAATTTGGAATTGAAGTGGAAATCATCCATAGAGAAAGGGAGATCCGTGAAGTGCTTAACCCATCACAAAAACAGGAATAACAGCCGTTCATCAAGAAATGGAGTAGCAAATTGACCTTGATTGGATTATTATTCGTTTCTTTACAAATTAGAATGAAGTCGAAAAGGATTTAAGAACTTCTTGTTTCTGAATAAACATTTATACACATATTATATGAATAAAAAACTTTACACTTTATTGCTAAGTTCGTTCATGGGAGCAACAGCAGCCAGTGCATTTGATTTTTCATCATACACTGATGCTTACTCTAATTCTGATTACCGTGAAGCTCTTAACATGGGATTGAAATTCTTCGGCGGACAACGTTGCGGAGATACTCACAACTGGATGTTGGAGAAGAACAACGATGTCGCTAAGAAATATTGCCATACTCAGGATGGAAAAGGATCTGTTAACGGTGGAGGCAATGGCAACTACGACTTAAGCGGAGGTTGGCACGACTGTGGTGACCACATAAAAGTTGGCACAACAATGGGATATGCTGCAGCATCTCTTTTAATCGCATACGATCTTTGGCCCAAAGCATTCCAAGACAACTACGATGATGCATATGGAGCTCCAAACGGAATTCCTGATGTGATGGATGAGGCAAAAGTAGCTACAGACTACTTCATGAAATCTTTCATTGACAACAATACATTCGTCTACTACGTAGGATCCAGCAACGACCATAACGTATGGGTAACCTCTTCCAAACAATCTGACATGGGAGTTAACAATGGAGGCGACCCACGTCCAGTATGGACAACAACAGAAAAAGGAGGACCTCAAGCTGCAAACTATGCTTCTGCCTTGGCATTGATGTCCATCCACTACCCAGACGCTACTTACAAAGCTAAATGTAAAGAGTATGCAATAAAAGCGTACAACTTTGCCAAAAAACATACTTCGAACGCTGGCATCCCAGAGTTCTATGGTTCTCCTAACGACGAATGGACAGATGAATTAGCTTTAGCAGCCATTCTTTTATATCGTTTAACAGGAGAAGAATCTTACAAGAATGAGGCTATCGGTTACCTTCAAAACAAATGGGAATCCAATTCTCCTTTGGCTTGGGATACCATGTCAGACTACACTTACTACTACATCATAAAAGCTGACCCTACAGCCAATAACGGTGCAGGAGGTACATTCGCCAGCCATTTGGAAAAGAACGTATACAAAACGCACATAACTACTGCAAAAGGTGACCCTAACGGATTCCCTTACTATTCAAGCAGATGGGGTACCAACAAGCTTGCTTGTGGAGGTGCGGTAGCAGCAGCTTTACTTGTAAAACTAGTAGATGATGGAGTTATCACACTAAGTGGAAATAACATCGAAGAAGCTAGAAACTTCAACGAACGTATCGTTGACTACGTACTTGGAAAGAACGAGTTCAACCACACATTCCTTCACGGATTCAAAGGTGATATGACTTATAGACTCCACCACAGAAATGCGATGGGAAGAAACGACAATCCACCGACTGAGGTTAAGAACTCATGCACATATATGTTTGCCAGCGGTGGTATGCTCGGTGGCCCTTCTGGTACTGGAGTATTTGGTAACGTTGTAGAAGGCGGAGCTTCCTATACAGAGACAGAGGGAGGATGCGATTACAACGCACCATTTGTTGCTGCCATTGCAAGAATTGTAGCAGAAAAAGACCCAGTAGAGGGTACTTCCATCATCGAGACAAGCATTACTGAAAACTCTTTCATGGTTTACCCAACATGCTTCGAAGATTATATTGCCATCGACCTTATTGAGCGCAATTATGATGAAGGAAAAGTTTTGGCAGAGTTAATCTCTATCGAAGGAAAAGTTTTGATGAAGAAAGAGATTACAAATCAGATCTCTTCTTACTTCGAGACCCCTTCTCTTGCTAAGGGAATGTACTTCGTTAAGATCAGCAACAACGGCAAATCGGTGACTTATAAGGCTTTCAAGAAATAAAAAAGGCCATACTATCAAGTCCTAAATAAGCGTTACAGGTTTTATTGGACAAACATACTATGATTTATCCATTCCAGCAAGCTAGCTTGCTGGAATGGATATTTTTTTTGATTTGTATTTTTTTATTTTGA
>JALNVE010000208.1 GCA_023227695.1 Paludibacteraceae bacterium | reverse complement strand
TTCTCCTACCCCTCCAAATCTTTTGGGATGTTTTTTTCGAGAAAATTGAACTGGAACTGAACCACAGACGGTTATAGCTAAACTTGTTTTTGAAACCGTTTTGCGGAATGCGGTTTCCTGATGATTTGGAGGGGGATTTCGGGAACGTTTTCTTTCAGATTCTGTCGAAAACAGTCCTTTCGGGTCTAATTATTACCTGCCAATGCCCTATTTTGGATGCCAAAAATCTCGAAATAGCTATAAAACCTTACTTGTCCTAGCCATATGGACCTTACATTTTCCCGTGAAGCTGGAAAAAAAAATCAATTCTCTCACACTTTATAAATGCACATAACTCCCTACACATACCATATAGAAACTCCTTTTAAAATATTAGTTGTTAATAACAAACAAAACACAGTGGTAGATACGAATGAATTTAACATTCACACAACTCCCTCTATTATAAGTGATAAAAAGAAGAAAAGAGGACATTTGAATTGGCAAAATAGACACAAAATTAACTATAGATTAGCATATTAACATTTTAAATGCTACATTTGCAGCTGTCATTTAACTAGTTCCAATTGCATTAAACAACAAATGTTTCAATTGGCATGATTATTGCAAAAAAAGAAAATAATACTTTTCCTTGTTATAATAGAATGAATCGAAACCGGAGAAGTAATTGATATACATTTAAAATAAGCAGAAAGAAACAAATCATGAAAAGAAATTATCTCTTCATCATCCTTACCATTCTTATCTTTTCCTCTCAAGGCGTTAGCGGTACCGACTTTAAGCCTGTATTCTCTTCAACCATGAACGGTAACTGTTTCATGGTGGGCAATACTAACACCGAACTTGATTTAGCAGCAGGTACTGAGATTAACGAAAGCAACGAAGGTGGCGACATAAGAAACATCATAAATACTCCTATATCATTAGACATATCTGGTAGTTCGCAAACACTCACTCTCGACAACTGTAACTTTGCAAAATTCTGTATCCCAAACCCTAATCAGGAATGCGACACTACTGATATAGAATACGCAAGATTATCTTGGGGAGGACGTATGGTTGACGGATCCATCGATCATCGAAATACAGTTTATTTGCAAATCACAGATGACGCAGGTAACGGAGATGGATTTCACGAAGTTACTGCAGAAGTAGGACCCATTATTCCTATCTTAAAAAAATCGAGCGAAGCTGGTTTTTATTCTTGTCATGCTGATGTAACTGAATTGATAAACAGCATTTTAAAAAAAGGATCAGTCAACTTCAACAATTCTCTCAAAAGAATTTATATAGCTAACGTACAAAGCGAACTAAAAAAATCAAGCTTCCTTATTGAAGGTCTTTTCTCTGGTTGGTCACTCACAATAGTCTACAAACATCCTACTTTAGCCAAAAAAAACATAATGATTTATGATTGTGATGTTTTAGGAGAGGCCAACGAGAACAACAATAAACCAGATCCTATTTTGGCCAACTTTAATTTTGGAAGTGAAAAAGACAATATTCTCAACGATACAATCACATTTGGATATGCTGCATTCGGTGGATTTAGAGAACAAGCTGCTGACCGTATCCTAACAAACAGAGACAGTGAAGAAGAATTGTTCACAAAATATGACAACTACGCATCAAAACGTTCTATTCCTTTTGATGACTATACAGATAACAACGTAATGGGAAGTGCCATTTCTTACAATTACAAAACTTCAGAATGTGGTGACTTCTCTAACATTATAGATTATTCAAGAGGTTACGATTTAAGAGTCTTTCCCATTTCTCCTGACGCATACAAAAAAGGAACAGATAGTTCTAAAGACTCTCTGTTTTTAGGCAATTCATTCAATGTATGTATAACTCCAGGTAATGAATATCACTTTCTTACAAATGCTATTGTTTTAATCGGAGCTCCTGATGTTCCAGAAACAAAGTTGGCAATAGCAACAGACCAAACATCGCTAGAACCTGGCAAAGAATATAAAACAACTCTTTACGTTACGGTTGGAGACAACGAAGAGGGAATGAGCAACATAAAGCTGAACATTCCGCTATCTGAATACATCGACTCAGTAACTGCCATATCTATTAACGTAAATAAAAATATTAATGTAAGTGGATATAAGTACGCAAAAATCACAACAGCAGACGGTCAATCATCTCCTAATCAATATCTAAGTTCACTAAATAATAACAATAAAGATGCGCAAAATAGTTTGTTAAAAACCATAAATTCATATCTATCAGTATTAAACAAAACAAACGAGAATTTAGCGACAACAGATCCTGCCCAAATAAAGAATGGACTGATAGAACTGTCATTCCCTAATTTTGAGATTCCTTCAAGCATCAAATATCAAGATGCTATTACTATACAGCTTACACTAAAAACGAAGCTCAACAAAGATTGGTCTTATGAAAAAACAACGATTACAGGAAGAAAGACGATCATGACTCCTCAAGCCGAGCTATCAGTAACCGGAAGCAATTCTCAACAGACATCTGTTGTAGAAAGTTCGTCAGAAAAACTTGAAACCAAAAAGGATTGGGAAGATTATAAGTGCGAATTGCTTCTGGATTTAAATGGAGGCAGTGGCAGTGGTGGCAGTGGTGGCACTGGTGGTGGTACAGGTGGTGGTACAGGTGGTGGTACAGGTGGTGGCGGTGACGCATGCTCTTCTGGTCTAAATGAAGCAAAGACAGAGCATAATGGCATCTATTTAAAGGACAAAGAGGCTAAAAAAATAGAAATCGCCATTAATGCTCAAGGTTCATGCAGATTGGTTCCTGACACAATAAAAATACCATTCTGTAAAGAAGTAAGAATTACGATTGCTGAAATTGACGATTTATTGAAGAAACGTAATGTAAACGCCGACTCTATAGCTAAAATTGATTCCTGCATATGGGAATTGGCGAAAAGAGACAGTCTGGTGAATTTCACCAAGATTCATGGCGTCAATAAATCTCAAATGGAAGAGTTGTTAGGTCTTGCCAAGGACTTATCCCTATTCACTAGTGGCGGCACATCCAGAGAAAAGTTGGATGCCAAGTTAAATTGCTATGGAGATGCATCTCTATTGACAGACTCTATTGATAAAATCATCAATATGAAAAGGCCTGTCACATCCATTTATGCTCTTTTCTCAGAAAAAGACACATTGCATAAATACGATGCCAGCCAAACTTATGCAATAAATATTACTGATCTTTCTAAAAAAGACGAAGCTTTTGATATAGATAAAGATACATCATTATATCTCTTCTACGACTCCCCTTGGATTATTCAGAAAGACAGTAACGACTGCGACAAGTATGTTGTTTTACAATTCATCAAGAAAGAAATTACAGCCCCTACCCTTATTTATCAAGGAGATACACTTGCAGTAAATGAAACTTTATACTACTGCTTGGATGGTGAGATAGAACCGCTGACAATCATTAAGGATTCGCTCTTCGATGTCTATGTCGATATTTTAGACACCCTTGGAAACTCTCACAACGACATCATTGTTGATAGAACTTTCAGATCAACATTTAATTGGTCTATTAAAGATAATGCAAAAGAATATGGAAGTACTGATATTTTAATCTCTACAAAACATGCTGGAACATCAAGACTCATTTTTAGGCAAAAAAGTTTAACGGAGGATTGTGCTGGAGAAAACGACACATTATTTATTAAGGTATCTGATTTCAAAATTGACAAGCAACCGAAGATTGACAAAACATTCCCTATAGTTTGCGAAACAATGGAGGAAAAAGACTCCATCAAACTTTTTGTTAACAAAGACGACGAGACAAAGAATTATTCAGTTAGATGGTACAAATATAAATCTTCGTTTATAGACAAAGACACATTAGGTGTAGGAGATACCATATACGTAAGGAAAGACACTTCAGGTACATTCAATTTTGCAGCTGTTTACTTTAGAGACAAATGTGAAAGTCAACCAGACTACTTTACAATTACCATCAACCCTAAGGCAGATACAGTCAAAACAGACACAATGCAAATCTGTCAATATTACAAATTGACAGCAAATGATGTTTTGACTCATCTAAAAGGTCTGAATGGCAATTTCAACACCAGTCTTCTTCATTTCTATAAATATCTAGAAGGGGTATCTTCTGACATTAACGAGAACATAAAAGAATCTATTTCCCAAAATTCCACTTTACTTGAAGAGTTATTAGCAGGATTTGATTATGACAGTCCTTGCACTACAGATGGAGTAAGAAACTTAAATTTTGTTGTTAGAAACCAAACTAGCAACGGCTGTTTTGGTGCAGGAAGTTTAATCACCGTTAAAATTATGTGCTTCTCCAAGACAGCTCCTGAATTTGCAGGTCCTGATTCTATTCTTTATTGCGTTGGAGATAACCCAGCAACAGACATGAACATTTTCCTAAGCAACACAGAAAAGGACAAAGCAAATAATAAAGAGACTTGGTATTGGAGTAAAAAAGGCGATGCAATGCCAACATATCTATATACGGGAGGAATAAATTATTCTTCTCAAACCATTTACGACCCTAAGACAAGCAATACAACTGCCAACCAAAATGATTTCTTTGTTGTAAGAGTCGACAGTAACCGTTGTATCAGTGAAGCAGATACATTTAAGATAATAGTTGACAGCAACATCAACACATATCCTAGAATTGAAGATACAACAAAGACAATTTCGACAGCAGAAAGTATCGTAAATTTCACATACTGCAAAGGTGTAAATCCTTTCAGCAGCGATACATTGCCAACATTAGGTTATCCATCTGCAGATTACCTGATGGAATGGTATGCAAAAGATAATTTGAAAGATGACTGCGATAATTTAGTAACGAATGGAAATGTCAAGAAAGAGAAGGTCATCATCGATTTTCAATACCCTGACACTTCTATATACTGTGTTCGTCAATCAACTCAATTAGGATGTAAGGGTCCTTGGTTGAACGTTCAAATTATCGTTAATGATTCTGTAAGAAACACACCAAGACCAGACACTGTCGTTTTGTGCCAAGGAGACGATGCTGTATCAATTGTAATGCCAGAATTAAGCACAGAATCGCTTGAACCTACATATTATGATTCTGCTATGAATAAAATATCTGGTGACAAAGCATTTATCCAAACAGATTCTGCTGGTGAGTTTATTACATCTAAAAAGAATAATCTGTTCTATATCTCTCAGACAAACAAAATCACTAGGTGTGAAGGAAAAATAATAGGTATTGATGCCATCATCAACCCAAAACCTCACCTTCCTTATCCGGAGAAGGACACAACTGTCTATTTATGTGCTAACAATGAGATTGAGAACCTCAAAACAAAAATAGGTGCAGACATTAATGTTCTTGACCATAATACAAAACTTGTATGGGAACCCGAAGAGTCTATTAAAACTGATGGTAATAAAAGTGCTCTATATGCGGTTCACCAAATAGACACTGTTTCTCTTTGTAAAGGTGAGAAAATCAACATTGAGATTAAAATTGAAAAGACTTTCGACTATAAACCTTTCGGCAAAAAGGAGTTCTGTTATGGAACAACGATTTCATTGTGCGATAGTGTGGAGAAAAGCATTAAAGCTAACAACAGATTTATACCAGATAACAATATTGGATACAAAGTATACCGTCTAAACGGAACAAGCAAACAGACTCCTGCTTTAGATTGTGGACAATTATCCAAATTAGGATCTTCAAAGACTCGTAACGCAAGTGATTCTACCCGTTACCTCATCGAGGTGATGGATACCATCAGCGGATGTTTTGAA
>JALNVE010000207.1 GCA_023227695.1 Paludibacteraceae bacterium | reverse complement strand
TCTGTCATAATTCATTTATTGATAATGTAAATTTACTAATAATCAGTGAATTATGAAATAAAAAATGAAAATATTTTATATGAAAAAATATTAAATGCTAATCCTTTTGCGGGACTTTTTGAGCAAGATTTTGAATCAAATTTTGAGCACCCTACCCTTCAGGGTCCTGCTGAGGTGCATTATTCAAATTCTGTTCGTTAAAAAAGCATCACATATTATTCCATCATATTTATATCAAACCCATAATCCATTCCAAAAACGAACGATCATTTTTCCAATCGCCTCCAGCAAATTCTTCAAAATTGCAATCTCGAGTTTGCAATTTCGGATATAATATGTAAATTTGTATTTTTAAAATGCAGTAGTTTTTCATTTCATCAAAAAAGAAAAATTCAGCTTTAAGATGCAGAAAGAAAAGAAAAACATAGAATTGGATGCCTTTTTTAGAACCCATAAATATTTGGTCGAACACACAGATGCTCCCGTCCGACGACTTCTCATGGACGAGATTGACTGGAACCAAAGACTTATCGGTATAAAAGGTAGTCGAGGCGTGGGAAAAACAAATTTTCTGCTTACTTACGCAAAACAAAACTTCGGCACAGACAAATCATGTCTGTACGTGAACCTCAATAATTTCTATTTCACAGAGATATCGCTCATCGATTTTGCAGACAAGTTCAGGCAGCAAGGCGGCAAAGTCCTTCTGTTGGACCAGATCTTTAAATATCCCGAATGGAGCAAGGAGTTACGCTACTGTTACGACCATTTCCCAAATCTGAAAATTGTCTTCACTGGCTCGTCCATCATGCGTTTGAAAGAGGAGAATCCAGACCTTCAGGGCTGCGTCACCTCCTACATTCTCCGCGGATTCTCCTTCCGTGAGTTCTTGAACCTCATGGCCAAGACCTCCTTCCCGGCTTACTCGCTCGACGATATTTTAAAGAATCACGAAAAGATCTGCAACGAGATACTGAAAGTCATCAAGCCGCAATCTTTTTTCCAAGACTATCTCCACCACGGATTTTACCCTTTCTTTCTTGAAAAACGTAACTATTCGGAGAACCTCTTGAAGACGATCAACATCACGCTCGAGATTGACATTCTTCTATTGAAACAGATTGAGTTGAGTTATCTTCCGAAGATAAGAAAGTTGCTCTATATGCTGGCCAATAACGAACCGGACACACCCAACGTGAGCCAGCTCAGCGCCGACATTCAGACCTCCAGAGCTACCGTCATGAACTACATGAAATACCTCAAAGAGGCCCGACTGCTCAACATCCTTTATAGAAAAGGAGACAGCTCTCCCAAGAAACCCGAAAAGGTTTATTTGCAGAACACCAATCTCATCTACGCCTTCTGGCCCGTACAGATTGCAGACCAGTCGATCAAAGAGACATTCTTCTACAATTCACTGATATACAAGCATACCATAAATGCAGGAGAGAAAAACGCCCACTTTCTGATTGATGAAGAAAAGAGTTTCAGCATCCAGACAGGAACATTGGACAAAAAGAAATGCAAAGCCGATTTTATCGCCATAGACGGCATCGACAAAGGCGAAGACAATAAGATTCCGTTATGGCTATTTGGTTTTCTTTATTAAGAAGCTAAAAGATGTACAAAAGCCGCAAAATGAGACTTTAAAAACATCTTCTGATTCACGATTTCGTAATATATTTTATAAATTTGCGTGGCTTTTATAAAAAACACGTTCTGAACTTCAAAAAAAGTGATGGCGTGGACTAAAAATATATGCAATTTCACAACTAACAATTTATATTAAAGTATGGCTAAAGAAAAAAAATTCATCACTTGTGATGGAAATGAAGCTGCTGCACATATCTCATACATGTTCAGCGAATGTGCCTGCATCTACCCTATCACACCATCTTCAACGATGGCTGAGCACGTAGACGAATGGGCCGCTCAAGGTCGTAAGAACATCTTCGGCGAGACCGTTTCTGTAACAGAAATGCAGTCTGAGGGTGGTGCTGCCGGTGCATTGCACGGAGCAATCCAAGCTGGAGCTTTAACTTCAACTTACACAGCATCACAGGGTCTATTGTTGATGATCCCTAACATGTACAAGATTGCTGCAGAAAGAATGCCAGCAGTTTTCCATGTTTCTGCTCGTACATTGGCTTCTCACTCATTGTGTATCTTCGGTGACCACCAAGACGTATACGCTTGTCGTCAGACAGGTTTCGCAATGTTAGCTGAGGGTTCTGTTCAAGAGGTTATGGACTTATCTGGTGTAGCTCACTTGGCTACTATCAAGTCTCAAGTTCCTTTCATCAACTTCTTCGACGGTTTCCGTACATCACACGAGATCCAGAAAATAGAAAAGTTGGAAAATGATGACTTGGCTTCACTCATCGATCAGGAGAAGTTGGCAGAGTTCCGTTCAAGAGCTTTGAATCCTAACAAACCTGTTATCCGTGGTATGGCTGAGAACCCAGATACATTCTTCACTCACCGTGAGGCTTGCAACTCTTTATACAATGACGTTCCAGGAATTGTTGAAGAGTACATGAAGGAGATCGGCAAAATCACAGGACGTAAATACAACTTGTTCGACTACTATGGTGCTCCTGACGCTGACCGTGTCATTATCGCTATGGGTTCTGTAACAGAGTGTATCCGTGAGGTTATCGACTTCTTGGCTAAGAAGGGTGAGAAAGTAGGATTGGTAGCAGTTCACTTGTATCGTCCATTCTCTACAAAACACTTGTTTGCAGCAGTTCCTAAGACAGCTAAGGTTGTTACAGTTCTTGACAGAACTAAGGAGCCAGGAGCAAACGGCGAACCTTTGTATTTGGATGTTCGTGATGCATTCTTCGAGGAGAAGAACGCTCCAGTTATCGTTGGTGGACGTTACGGATTAGGTTCAAAAGACACAACTCCTGCACAGATCATCTCTGTATACGAGAACATGTCTTTAAAGACTCCTAAAAACCAATTCACTATCGGTATCGTTGATGATGTTACTTTCACTTCTCTTCCTCAGAAAGAAGAGGTTGCTGTAGGCGGTGAAGGTATGTACGAGGCTAAGTTCTTCGGTTTGGGTGCTGATGGTACTGTCGGTGCTAACAAGAACTCTGTTAAGATCATCGGAGACAACACAAACAAACACTGTCAAGCATACTTCTCATACGACTCTAAGAAGTCAGGAGGTTTCACTTGTTCACACCTTCGTTTTGGAAACACTCCAATCCGTTCAACATATTTGGTTAACACACCAAACTTCGTTGCATGCCACGTACAAGCATACCTTCACATGTATGATGTAACCCGTGGTCTTCAGAAGAACGGTACGTTCCTTTTGAACACTATCTGGGACGGCGAGGAATTGGCAAAGAACTTGCCTAACAAGGTTAAGGCTTACTTCGCAAAGAACAATATCACAGTTTACTATATCAACGCAACTAAGATTGCTCAAGAGATCGGACTTGGTAACCGTACCAACACAATCCTTCAATCTGCATTCTTCCGTATCACTGGGGTTATTCCAGTTGAATTGGCTATCGAGCAAATGAAGAAATTCATCGTTAAGTCTTACGGAAAGAAGGGTGAAGATGTAGTGAACAAGAACTACGCTGCTGTTGACCGTGGTGGTGAGTACAAGAAATTAACAGTAGATCCAGCTTGGGCTTCATTGTCTGCTGATGCTGATAAGGCTAACAACGACCCTGAGTTCATCAACAAGGTAGTTCGCCCAATCAATGCACAGGATGGTGACTTGTTGCCAGTTTCTGCATTCGTGGGTATCGAAGACGGTACTTGGTACACAGGTACTGCTGCATACGAAAAACGTGGTGTATCTGCATTCGTCCCTTCTTGGAACGCTGCAAACTGTATCCAATGTAACAAGTGTGCATTCGTTTGTCCTCACGCATGTATCCGTCCAATCGTCATGAACGACGAAGAGGCTAAGGGCATGAACAGCGACATGATCGAGATGAAGGCTCCTGCTGCTATGAAGGGCATGAAGTTCAGAATCCAGGTTGGCGTTATGGACTGTTTGGGCTGCGGCAACTGTGTTGACGTTTGTCCAGGAAACCCTAAGGCTGAAGGCGATGACAAGAAGGCATTGAAAATGGTTGCTTTCGATCCAGAATCATCTACAGCAGCAAAAGAGGCTGCTAACTGGGAATACGCTGTTAAGAAGGTATCTAGCAAGCAATCTTTGGTTGACGTATCTTCTAACCCTAAGAACTCTCAGTTCGCTACTCCATTGTTCGAGTTCTCCGGAGCTTGTTCAGGATGTGGTGAAACTCCATACGTTAAATTGATCACTCAATTGTTCGGTGACCGTCAGATCGTTGCTAACGCAACAGGATGTTCATCTATCTACTCAGCATCTATCCCATCAACTCCTTACACAACTAACGAAAAGGGTCAAGGTCCAGCTTGGGCTAACTCTTTGTTCGAGGACTTCTGTGAGTTCGGTTTAGGAATGGAGCTTGCTAACGAGAAGATGCGTGAGCGTATCGAGAAGGTAATGAACGAGGCTATTGCATCAGACTGCACACCAGCTGAGGCAAAAGAGTTGTTCGCTGCATGGATCGAGAACAAGAACGACGCTGAGAAGACTAAGGAATTGGCTGCAAAGATCATCCCTGTTATCGAAGGCGGAAAAAACAAGTGCAACCACTGCAAACAACTTTGCGAGTTGGAAGGCTACTTGATCAAGCGTTCACAGTGGATCATCGGTGGTGACGGTGCATCATACGATATCGGTTACGGAGGTTTGGATCACGTTATCGCATCTGGTAAGGATGTTAACATCATGGTTCTTGATACTGAGGTTTACTCTAACACAGGAGGTCAATCTTCTAAATCTACTCCTCTTGGCGCAATCGCTAAGTTTGCTGCATCAGGAAAGAGAGTACGCAAGAAGGATCTTGGTATGATCGCAACCACTTACGGATACGTATACGTAGCTCAGATCGCTATGGGTGCTGACCAAGCTCAATGCTTGAAGGCAATCAAGGAGGCAGAGGCTTATCCTGGACCATCTTTGATCATCGCTTACGCACCATGTATCAACCACGGTTTGAAGGCAGGTATGGGCAAGGCTCAAGCTGAGGAGGCTAAGGCTGTTGAATGTGGATACTGGCACTTGTGGAGATTCAACCCAGCTTTGGAAGCTGAGGGCAAGAACCCATTCTCTTTAGATTCTAAAGAGCCAGATTACAGCAAGTTCCAAGACTTCTTGAAGGGTGAGGTTCGTTACGCATCTGTAATGAAACAGTTCCCTGCAGAAGCACAGGATTTGTTCAACGCATCAGAGGAGATGGCTAAGAAACGTTATCAAAGCTATGTTCGTTTGACTAAGATGGAGTATTAATCCGGAAACGGTTCATTCCAAATATTAAGAATCGGAGACTCGCAAGGGTCTCCGATTTTTTTGTTTAATCCTCTCGCCTCACGTACCCCAAGTTTCGCTACGCTCACTTTCTAACGATATAACATTGTTGCCAAAAACGAGCCACATTACAAAATATCTCCAATCGGGAGGGTGAGTTTGTAACTCACCAATTTCAAAATACTAAACGCCCATCAGCAAGGCACCATCCCCGACCCTGAAGGGGTCGAATATTTGTAGCATAAGGTTGTGTTGTTGAGCACCGACCCTGAAGGGGTCGAATATTGCAACGTATAGAAAATAGGAAACCAGACACCAATCGTCAACTATTCTGATTGGATTGTTCAATTTGGATTCAAACGTATCATTCCTGAACATGAGACCCCTTCAGGTAGGGTGCTCAAAACTTGGTTCTAAAAACATGCTTGGTTTGATAGAGTTTTTATTCGTTTTGACACAAGATTTTCAGGAAGATTTTTGCTTTTCCATATTTTGATATCTTT
>JALNVE010000206.1 GCA_023227695.1 Paludibacteraceae bacterium | reverse complement strand
AGTCTTTCAATGCGAAAATCAAACTTTTCAGGGCTAATCTGCGTGGGGTCGTAGATAAGAAGTTCTTCCTATTCCGTATCGCCAATATTTATGCTTTTCCCCACTAAATTTCTACTGACCCGTAAACTCCATGCCTAACTGGAATCCAGGCAAACAAGGCGGCAAGAACGTAAGAACAAGTTTCATTGTTCCAATCTTCTTTAAATTGGCTAATTCCTAAAAAGAACAACTAAATAAGAAAAGCACCTACACAAAATAAATGTAGATGCTTTTTTTATTTTAAAGATTCTATTATTACAGCGTTGACATCTTTACGGCAAAGAATACGATGCAGAAAAAGACAATAAGCAACACGCCCAATAACCTGTTCAAATCAGCCTTCAAATATCCAGAACGAGTCTCAGTAGGAAGCGTTGCGTGTTCACTTATCTGATATTTCTTATTATTCCCGAAACGGCAATAAACATAATAACAAAGTGCTCCGAATAGCATTCCAATGCACACTCCTGTTATTATATCAAGAGGATAATGTACACCTAGATACAATCTTGTGTAAGCACATAGGGTAGCCCAAACAAAAACCACTATCGAATACCAACGGTATCTGAACAGGAGCGCTGAAAACATGGCAAATCCAAACGAATTAGCAGCATGTGATGAAGGGAACCCGAAAGATCCCCCCTTATAATCTTTAAAATATTGCAACATATTCATCACTAAAGGGTCATGACTTGGACGCGGTCTCGCAATCAATGGCTTCATGATAGAAGAAGAGAGCTGATCGCACAAGACAAAGACTGCAATTATCATCAAAATAACAGGAATGGCCTTTTGTCCTTTATTCTTTATAATCACATAAAGCAACATTAAGATAACAGGCAACCAAATGAAAATCTGTGTTGTCATCCACATGAAATAATCGCCAAAAAGGGTATGGCAACCACTTAAATTGAGAGAAACCATCATCTGGCGGTCCCACTCCAAAATACTTTCTAACATAATCTACCTATAAATAAAGCTACAAAAGCACTAATGTTTGAAAACAAAAAAAACTTTTCAAAATCTGCAACCACAAATCTCGACTCACGTTTTATCAACGTACAAATATACATTTTATTACGAACAACCTCCATGAATAGAAAGTAGAAAGAGCATTTGATCGCTTTGATGATCTTCATTTGCTGATTATGCAAAATTTATTAAGAGTCCGAAATTTATACAAAATACAAAAAATATAATTAATTTTGTGCCGCAATGTATAACTAAAATACAAAATAAAAAAAACTCTCTTTCGAAATTATTCCTGAGAGTACAGCAAATCAAAAGACAAATCTTCTTTTAGACAGAAGATAAAAGAAAAAAAAATGAAAATAATTATTGCAGGAGCGGGACAAGTGGGAACCCATCTCGCGAAAATGCTTTCAAGAGAAAGCCACGATATCATTTTACTTGATGAAGAGGAAGAGAAACTACAGCAGATGGAGTCGAACTACGACATAATGACTGTTACGGGTTCTCCTACATCCATCAATGACTTGAACGAAGCTAGAATTTCGTCGACCGACCTATTCATCGCGGTAACGCCAATAGAGAGTCAAAACATCACAGCTTGCATTCTTGCCAAGAACTTAGGTGCAAAAAAGACATTGGCCAGAATAGATAATTATGAATACCTCATCCCTGAAAACAAGTTGTTTTTCGAGCAGTTGGGCATCAACGCGATGATTTATCCAGAGAGGTTGGCTGCCGAAGAGATTGTCAACTCGCTTCGAATGAACTGGGTGCGCCAATGGATGGAATTCAACAACGGAGCATTAACACTGATCGGTATGAAGATCAGAGACAAGGCTCCTATCATCAACCAACGATTAATGGATCTCAAAGACAGTGACTGCTACCGCGTTGTTGCCATCAGAAGAGACCTCAGCACCATCATCCCTTCTGGACAAGACGAAATCAAACCTAACGATATCGTATACTTCATCACCACAAAGGACAGCATTTCTCATGTACGTAAAGAGGCTGGCAAAGAGGTGATTAATGTAAAAGACCTCATGATTATGGGAGGCGGACGTATCGCCATCAAGACGGTACAGAGCTTACCTAAAGACATAGACATCAAGGTATTGGAAAAGGACAAGAGTAAAACGTTCAAACTGGTTGAACAGATGGACGGAGCACTTATCATTCACGGAGATGCCAGCAACTTGGAGCTATTGAAGGAAGAAGGAATTGAAAACATGGACGCCTTTGTAGCATTGACAGACAACTCCGAGGCCAACATTCTTGCCTGCATTGCTGCCAAGAGATTTGGATTGAAGAAGACCATTTCTGAGATTGAAAATATCGATTATATCCCACTCGCAGAGAGTTTGGACATCGGTACCGTTATCAACAAGAAACTGATTGCCGCCAGCTATATCTATCAATATACACTTGATGCTGATGTGAGCAAGGTAAAGAGCCTTACCCACGTTGACGCCGAAGTTGTTGAGATCACAGCTAAACCGAACTCTTCGATCACGAAGGGAAAGATCAAGGATTTGAAATTTCCTAAGAATATCTTCATCGGAGGTATTATAAGAGACGGTAAAGGCTATATAGCAAACGGTAACACTGAAATCAAGGCCAACGACAATGTGATTGTCTTCTGCGTCTCTTCCAGTATACAGAAACTTGACAAACTATTCAACTAAAACAGGGAAAAGACAACTTGAATTAAGATTCGGTTTTTACCAAATAAGATGAAACAGGAACAACTTTTCGATATTAAATTAATATTTTCGATCATAGGGCTACTCCTATTCTTCGAAGCTGGATTTATGGCATTAACCACTTTTATAGCTTTCTGCTATGGAGAACCAGACTTCAAAGCTTTCTGCTATGCCATTGCCATCACTCTTATTTCTGCAGTTCTCCTCTATTTTCCATTCAGGAAAAGCGAGAAGAAACAGTTGAAAAAACGAGAAGGCTATTTTATCGTCTGTACAATTTGGGTTGTATTCTCGTTTTTCGGTTCGCTGCCTTTTTTCATCAGCGGATACATTCCTAACTATGCCGACGCTTATTATGAGACCATGTCAGGATTCACCACTACAGGAGCAACCATTCTTTCTAATGTAGAAGCGTTGCCTCACGGATTATTGTTTTGGAGAAGTCTCATCCAATGGTTAGGCGGTATGGGAATCATCGTTCTGTCTTTAGCCGTATTACCAATCTTTGGTATCGGAGGCATGCAGTTGTATGTAGCCGAGGTTCCGGGTCCGACAAAAGACAAATTACGTCCGAGAGTAGCGCAGACAGCCAAAATTTTATGGAGTACATACGCTGTCATCACTTTTACGCAAATCATTCTGCTTTATATCGCAGGCATGAGTTTTTTTGACGCCGTTTGTCACTCATTCTCAACCGTCTCAACCGGAGGTTATTCCACTAAAAATGCAAGCGTTGGTTATTGGAACTCTGGATTAATCGACTATATCATCACGATATTTATGTTAATTGGCGGTATGAACTTCTCACTACTTTATATTGCCTTCAAAGGTAATTTTAAGAAATTCTTCTTTAACGAGGAGACTAAATTCTATCTGTTATTGGGATTCCTCATCACTATAATTATTGTAATCTATAGATTTCCCAATGACATCTATAATCTTGAATCTGTATTCAGAAGTTCTTTATTTCAAACCATAACCATCATGACCAGTACAGGACTTGCAACTGACGATTTCACAAAATGGGGTTCATTTGTCAGTTTATTACTTCTTATCACCATGATGCTCGGAGGTTGTGCAGGTTCTACTTCTGGAGGTATCAAAACCGTTCGTATTGTCATATTGGCAAAAAACAGCTACTACGAATTCAAAAGATTACTACATCCCAATGCCGTCATTCCAGTTAAATTTAATGACAAGATAGTACAATCAACAATCGTAACCAATGTGTATGCATTTGTGGCACTCTATGCAGTTTCTATTATCTTAGGTATCCTTGTTCTATCTTGGCTAGGAATCAACACAGAAGAGGCTGCTGGAGCTGTGATCACCAGTATCGGCAATGTTGGACCAGGACTTGGATTGTCAGGTTCTGCAGGCAATTTCTCTGCTTTCCCTGACTCTGCAATATGGATCATGTCATTCTTAATGCTTCTCGGACGACTAGAGATTTTCACCGTCCTATTTGTCTTATTCCCTTCTTTCTGGAAAGAATAGAGATTTCTCGACTTTTTAGCTTTAACTCATACGTTTTACAAAGCAGAACCACTACTTTGGCTTGATTTTTGATAAAGCAAGCAGGGTAAACTATTAAAAAGTATGTATAGAAGGTTATTATTCGCACTAATTTTATTGCTTGGCACATTGTCATCCTGCAACAAGGATCACGATCATGAGAATCCTTACAATGCGCCCTACTACAACGGTCAATATTACTATTATTACAATGGGGTCTATTATCAAGACCCTGATTTCACAAGACCATACGCGTTGGATCCCAATCATTACTATTATGGACGAGTAGAATGGAAAGGTTCTGAAATCGGTTTTGCCATTGTTTTAAAAGAGAATCCTTATCACGGTTTAGTATGCAAACCAAACAATCTGTATTATTTCTATCCGCATCCATGGGATGGAGATGTGATGGTACGATTTTCGTGGAATTCTCAAGGTTATTACAACGATCAGTACATGCCTATCGTTAATATCGTAGACATTTATTACAAATAAGAAATACAAACGTTCATCATGAATAAAATGATGAACGTTTGTTATTTAATAAAAAAAGAGAATTTTGGTGGTTCTCCGCAATATCACTTGCTTTGCAAAAAAAAATGGAAACATGGTAGTTCAAGACGAGACAGAGGCATTCTTCTACAAACTGAACAGAAAACTCCGTAAAGCGATAGATCTTTATGGACTGATAGAAGATGGAGACAAAATACTGATTGGATTATCTGGAGGCAAAGACTCTTTAGCACTGGTAGAACTATTGGGCGAAAAGATGAAAATTTTCCGTCCAAAATTCACACTTTACGCAGTCCATATCACGATGAGGAACATACCCTACCAATCTGACATCGATTATCTACGCAAGCATGCAGAGAAGTACGGCGTCCAATTCATCCACAGCGAGACATCCTTCGATCCAAGCACAGACAAGCGAAAAGCGCCCTGTTTCTTATGCTCATGGAACCGAAGAAAGAAACTTTTTGATGTGGCGAAAGAGCTAGGATGCAATAAAATTGCCTTAGGGCATCATCAGGACGACATCATACAGACAACGCTAATGAACCTATTATTTCAAGGCTCATTCAGCACCATGCCTCCCTTGTTGAAAATGGACAAGTTCGACATGACTATAATCCGTCCATTAGCACTTATAAAAGAAGACGAGCTGATTCGATTAGCTCAAATAAGAGAATACCACAAACAGACAAAGAACTGCCCATACGAGACGGGGAGCAATCGTAGCGACATAAAGGATCTTATCAGAAAAATGGAGGAGATCAACCCTGAAATCAAAAACAGCATTTGGAATGCGCTCACCAACGTCCAGACAGATTATCTGCCGAAAGAGATAAAGAAGGAGAAAAAGAATCAAGAGAAAAAGTCAGTGGACAGTTTTTAACCACTAATTAGCACGAATTGTTTTATTTTAGGGCAACTAAAATCAGAAATAATGGGTTTGGTAATCTGACGTTTGGTGTGGACATGTATTCGCACTAAATTTTTAGCGGACCTTTCGTCCAACATGTGACACCCAATACGCATTTGATTTCTGTCCGAGATTTTTAGGGATCAGCGGATAGGTGGGGTTGGTATAGCGACAAGAATATTCCCCAAAATTCATGAATAGCATTATCTTTGCGGAATGAAAACAGATCAACTATTAAGAGAGATATTGCCAAGCGT
>JALNVE010000205.1 GCA_023227695.1 Paludibacteraceae bacterium | reverse complement strand
CCTATTTGCGCCCCCTCAAAATAAAAAAGCTCCTAAAGTATTGATTTACAATAACTTCGGAGCTCCTTTTGAGGTTCCTGGCGGATTCGAACCGCCGTAAACGGTTTTGCAGACCGGTGACTAAGCCACTCATCCAAGGAACCATTTCCTTTGTGTTTGCGTTTGCAAAGGTAATGGAAGTTTTAATTCTCACCAAACATTTCAGAGAAAAAGTTATTAACAACACGTTTTTTATTCCGCTTACAAAACCCCCTATCACGACCTTTTTTAGTACGGATACAGACAGAAAAAAACATAATACACTATGTATCATCCGAAGTTCAAGTTTGCCGAGTAATTAACGCAAGAATGAGAGATGCATCATAAAAAAAGGACGCATAGAGAATCTATTCTCCACACGTCCTATCTACGAACTTAAAAAACACACTTACCGTCTATATTAAAAAGAAACATTTACTGATACAGATGGTCTTGCTGACACCATAACCGGCGGTGCAGGTGCCTCATACACCTCTACGGCAGGACGATCTACTAACACATATCCACCCTCATCTTCAACAAACCAAGAACCATCACCCTCCCAATACATCGCTGATCCTACATACACTTGCCTGCAAGGGAAAGGAAGTTCGACGAAATAGGAGTAAGCAGGAACTGTTACCACACTGTATCCAAATCCTGGATGGTGACGATAGAAAGCTCCATTATGATGATAATATCTTACATTATCCAAATAGAAAGGTCTTGCGCTTCCATGAATATGTTTTACATATCTCCTTGGACCTGCCATCGGTACCGGACGTACATGTCTGTAATGCGGATTTTTGAAATGACGAGAAGCCATGTGGTGTGATCCGAAATTTGGACGTCTATCTACATTCGGACAACCAGCAGGGCGTCCTAAACGATGAGGTGCACCTATATGATTATTAACATGCGGTCTTGCTGGGCAAGCCTGAGGTGCATTAGATTGATGACGACCACCTCTCAATGCTGGAGTCTGACGACATGGAGCATTTGAACCTCTATTAATAGATGAAGAATGGGAATCGCGAGATGGACGTACGCACTGTCTCTGCTCTGTTCTCGGGCCTCTGTCTCCTCTTCTTTCATTGTTTCCTCTTTGTGCAAAAGAAGAAACTGTTGTCAAAATCATCACTATGATAATTGCGACTATTTTATTCGTTGTTTTCATAAAATATCCTTTAAAAGGTTATTAGAAATAGTTATTGTCCAGCAAAGCGAAATAGCTTCAATACCAACATCAAATTAAAATCACTTTGCTTGATTGGTTTCTAATATAGACGCAACGCCAAAGAAAAGGTTTATCTAAACAGAAGTTAATTTTTAAAAATGAAAAGAAACATATCCATTTCAAAATCAGGAAAAGTATAGCAAATCATTAACTACCAGCCTATTTGATTGTTTTGAAAATAAATCAAAAAATAGGGTAAAAAAAGAAGTTGTTGTATTTTTGCAAAAAATAAAGGTTTATGAAAAAAATAAAGAATCCGTTGGTAAATATTCACGGATATGAATGTTTCGGTTGTTCAAGAGATAACGAACATGGATTGCACATGGACTTCTATCTTAACGAAGAGAATAAGGAAGTCGTATGTTTTTGGGAACCTCAAAAACAGTTTCAGAGTTGGACCGGCATTCTGCACGGCGGTATACAATGTACTATGATAGACGAAATTGCAGCATGGGCAAATCAGTATTACTTGAAAACATGTGGTGTCACAGCTAAAATGGAGACAAAGTATATAAAACCAGTACGTACGGACCAAGGTCAACTCACACTTCGTAGTAAAATAGACCATTCTATCAAGAACATCACTATCGTTAAAACAAAAATATTCAATTACGAAGGGGAGCTCTGCACAAAAGCTACGAGTACGTTCTTCAATTATCCACAGGAGATAGCCATAGAGAAATTCAGATACCAAGACTTAGAGTTGGAAGAGGAAAAACAACAAGCATATAAAAGTAGTTTTTAGAAGCTGTTTCAATTTTATTTAAAATGAGTTTTGCACTACGGACCAAACCAATCAAAACGAATTTTAAAGAGACCACATCATTTACGGATTAAATAGATGGTGGGCATTCCGTCCGTTGGGCAACCGCCTAAACGCATTTCATTTTTGTCAGACCTTTATAGAGATTTGAACGGGTCTACCTGTTTTTGATATTATTCCTAACGTTAACATTACCAGATGATTTTGCACTTGACTTGACCACAACATTTTGTAAAAATTCAAAACAGCTTTCTAGTAGAAGGTAGCCTTCTTTTTACATCAAAAAAACCGGATTTTTTCATTTTGTCCTTTTAAAAACTTTTTTAGTTTTTTATGATTTTATCTCAATTTTAAAAGTATATTTGCCATCATATTTTTAGTATAATGTTATAAATGTTTTGTTATGAATAGCCGTTTTTTTATTTTAACGATGCTTATATTGTCATGCTTACCGACAAAAGCATCCATTTTAATTAATGAACTCATGCCTAGAAATGTCTCATTTATGATAAATGAGAATTTCAACTTCGACGGATGGGTTGAAATTTACAATTCAGGTGCGGAAAATTACAATCTTTCAAACTGCGTATTCTCAGACGGGAAAGACACTTGGGAAAGTGGAATTGACACTGTATTAGCTCCTGGCGAGTACTACATTTTCTACTTTAACGAGATGGATTTGAACAACCACGCCAATTTCAAATTGGATTCTGATGGTGGAATTCTTACCCTAACAGATAAGACAGGAACGAAATTAGATGAAGTATCTTATCCAAAACCTCTCCGCAACATCTCTTTCGGCAGAACCACGGATGGTGGTACTACATTTGGATTACTAACTTCTGCCACTCCAAGCAAGACAAACAATACAAGCTCTGTTTTGAGTGAGCAATCTGCATCTCCAGTTCTGGATTTAACCCCTGGCTTTTACGAGAATGAGCAATCGCTTACCCTCTCCAATTCAGCTAATGCCAAGATCTATTACACAACAGATGGAACAGAACCAAAAGCAATAGAATCTCAGCTTTATACAGACCCTATTACACTAACAAAGAACACTCCCATCAGAGCCATTGCCGTTGAAGAGGGAAAATTCCCTAGCGACATGGTAACTGGTTCTTTTTTTATTGGAAACAGAAACGTTTCATTGCCTGTTGTCTCTTTGGTTACAGACCCTAAGATGTTTTATAACGACACCATCGGCATGTTGGTAGTGGGCGTAAGCGGAACAACGCTAATACCTAGTTATTGTAGTTTCAGCGAACCCTATGCAAACTTCGAAGAGGATTGGGACCGCCCTTGTAACTTTGAAATTTTCGACAACAACAAAACCCAACGATTAAGTATGGAGATGAAAGCCGGAAACTTCGGCGCTTGCTCCAGAACAAAATTCGTAAAATCAATAAAACTAAACGCATCCAAAGCTTACGGAGGCGACAAGATGGACTACGCATTATTCAAAGAAAAACCAAATTTGAAATGGCAGAGCATTGTTCTTAGAAATCAAGGAAATGATTTCGGCCGTTCATTTCTTCGTGACGGATTCATGCAGACTCTTTTAATCGGACAGATGGATATTGACCATCAAGCTTACCAGCCATCAGTAGTTTATGTCAATGGTGAATATTACGGATTGCTGAATATTCGAGAAAGGACCAACAAAGATTTCATCTACTCCAACTATGGTCTGGATGAAGATGAAATCTATATTGAAGAATCCTCTTCTTCTTCCGTCACAGACACAGAAGCATACCAAGAAATCATCAGTTTATTGTCTGAAGATTTAACTTCAGACGATGCTTATCAAAAGATTGAATCTTTAATTGATGTTGATGAGTTCCTTAACTACTTCATGTCTGAAATTTATTTTGCCAACACAGACTGGGCAGGTGGTAATTTAAAAGCATGGAAAAGAATAATAAACGGCAAATGGAGATGGATTCTTTATGACACCGACTTCGGTTTCTCTTGTTACGGAAACAACTACAATACCAATACATTCTCCAACGCTACTAAGAATATAACATTCTCAGGGCTCATGAATAATCCAATCATGAAAGAGAAGTTGATGAGTAAATTTGTCGTTCATCTTGGAACCACATTCCAACCAGAACGTGTAATACACATTTTGGATAGCCTCAATTCTAATATAGCAGAGGAAGCTCTTATCTACCGCGAATACTTAGTAGAGAACGAGACAGTGGAAGCAGATAGAGACATAGACATAGAAAACATGAAGGTTTTTGCAGAGAAAAGACCTAGCATGGTTTTCGGTCATCTTAGTTCATTCCTTAGTTTAGGCGATACATTAGGCATTCGTATCTATGCTGATGAAAAAGGTACTCGTTTTACTCTTAATGACGAGCCCATCAACTGTTCTGATTTTAGAAGTTATTACTATGCTGGTTCTAACTTAAGAATCAAAGCTGAAGCACCAAACGGTTATAAATTTGACCATTGGGAGATTGCTTCTAAAAAAGACATCATTATCAAAAAAGACGAATGGAGTTACTACGACGATGGCAGTTTGGACGAAGCCAACTGGCAAGCCAACGACTTCGACGACTCTGCTTGGAAGAAAGGTGTGGCTCCTCTGGGCTTCGGCATGTCAAGTTCTATTGCAACAATCGTCAATAAAATCAGTCAAGGTGTTAATATAATGACAACTTACTACAGAAAGAAGATAAACTTGCCGGATCTTTCTAAAACAAAAACTATCCATTTCAATGCATCTGTCAATGATGGTGCCATTTTCTATGTAAATGGCAAGGAGGTTTCCAGATATAACTTAGCAGAAGGAGATGTTACATTCAGCACAAAGGCAACATCTGCCGGCACAAGGCTTAAGATTGTGGAATTTGACGTAGATAAAGCTATGTTTAATGAGGGTGAAAATGTCATAGCTGTAGAATTGCACAATTCAACTGCAACAAACTCAACCATGGGATTTGCCCTTGTTTTAACAGATCCTAATGATGTTGGTGAAGTTGTCAACAACCAAAGCATTACATACTCAGAAGCTTTCAAGGGAAAGACCGAATACAAAGCTGTATTCATTCCAGACACAGAATGGGAAGACAAGTACAGCACGTTGTATTTGAACGAAATATGCGTCACCAACAAACAATATGTTGATGAATATATGGAAGACGAAGACTGGATTGAAATTTACAACGACGGTAGCGAAGACATCGACCTTGGCGGTATGTTCATCTCTGACGAGAGAAAAGACCTCCGCAAGTTCCAGATCGCTGACACCGTACCAGAGTTAACAACCGTCCCTGCTAAAGGATATCTGGTTCTTTGGGCTGATGAGCAACCTGAGCAAGGCGTTCGCCACACAAACTTCTCATTGCCTTTGACTCGTGAGCAAACGGTGACATTGTCAAGATTGGTAGGCGGAGAGATTTTTGTCATCGACTCTATGCGTTACGAGCCTCATGACAACGATGAATCTTTTGCTCGCTTCGCATACGACATAAGTGGAGATTGGAAGATCACCTCCCTCCCTACTTTCAATGCTGAGAACAGATATGCAACACGCGTAGATTTGGAGAAGATAGAAGCAGAAGGTGCTAGCCTTGCTGTTTATCCTAACCCAACAAGCGACATCCTTTGGTTCAACATTCCTTGGGAAGGAAAGGCAGACGTTCAGATTGTTAATGGAATCAGATGCGTTATCAGCACAAAAATTGCTGATAAGGAGGGCATAGAGGTAGAGAATCTTGCTTCAGGCTTCTACTTCGCCATTGTCTCTAACCCAACAACAGGAGAAAGACAAGTCATCAAATTCATCAAGAAATAATTTACATTTCAGCTGGATTCAAGCGGACAATGCAACCTCATTTAAATCCAAGTTTGTCAATTGTTTAAATTTTTGTAAAGGAGTCATATACCCTAATCTTTTCCTCGGTCTCGAGTTTAAGATGTTTTG
>JALNVE010000204.1 GCA_023227695.1 Paludibacteraceae bacterium | reverse complement strand
ACGAGTTCTGGATTACCAAACCGCAGTGAATCATATTGAAAGTTGTGGTTACCACATGGATGGCATCATAATAGATGGCATACAGACTTTGTTTTCTGTATTCTCGCAATACAAAATACAAATCAAAAAAAATATCCATTCCAGCCAGCTAGCTTGCTGGAATGGATAAATCATAGTATGTTTGTCCAATAAAACCTGTAACGCTTATTTAGGACTTGATAGAAGTCTGATTATTAATACTCTGTCTTGTCCGTCTTTTCTTCCCAACGCTTGAATGCCTTTAAAGCTTCGTCTCTCAACATCTGTACGCGCGGCATATTGCGTTTTTCTTGCGGCTTATCCAACTCTTCGTAGATAAAAGCGTCGTCGAAACCGATCTTTGCTGCGTCATTCTTATCGTTGGCGTAGTAAAAATGGTCGATATGAGCCCAATACATAGCTGATAAGCACATCGGACAAGGTTCGCATGAAGCGTACAGCTCACAGCCCGAAAGATCAAATGTGTTGAGTTTCTGGCAAGCTTCGCGGATAGCCATCACCTCGGCATGAGCGGTAGGGTCATTGTGCAGTGTTACGCGGTTAGCGGCGGCTGCTACAATCTCACCATCCTTTACGATGACTGCTCCAAAAGGACCACCACCTTCTTCTATGCTCTTCTTGGACAAATCAATGGCCAGACGCATATACTCTTTTTGTTTTTCATTCGGCGTTGTTATCATCTTCTGTATCGGCTTTCATCGGTTTGTCGTCTATATATTTACCGTCTTTGATGTTCTTTGTGATTTTAACCAAAGATTCAATCGTATATTCCACATCCTCTTGTGTATGCAATAGGGTTGGAATCAATCGAATCATAATCTTATTTTGCTGGATGTATGGGTAGATGATGTGTACACAGAAGATGTTGAAACTCTCTCTGAGGTCAACCATCATGTGCACAGCCTCCTGCATATTTCTTACGGAGATATATACTGGTGTTACGGGAGATTCTGTCTCACCGATATCCAATCCTGCCTTGCGTAATCCTTTCTGCAAAGAAGTAACCACATCCCACAATTTTTTTCTAAGGCTTGGATTCTCTTTGATGTAGCTCAAACGGTTCATGGCACTGGCTATGAATGCTATAGGCAAAGCTTCTGAGAAGGTTTGTGAACGCATGTTGTAGCGTAGATAGTTAATGACAGATTCTTTTCCTGCAACAAATCCGCCCATCAAACCTAGAGATTTACCGAATGTTCCTACCTGAAGGTCTATTTTATCCTGAATACCAAGTTGCTCGGCTGCACCCATTCCGTGATGACCCATAGTTCCGAAACCATGAGCATCTTCAACCAATATTCTGAAGTCATATTTCTCTTTCAAGGCAACTATCTTATCAAGAGGAGCGAGTTTACCAGAAATGCCGATAACACCTTCGGTTACCAGCAATACGCCGCCGTCGTTTTCCTTTGCATATTCGCAAGCTTTTTTCAGCTGGTTCTCTATGTTCTCGATATTGTTCTGCTGAAATATGATTCTTTTGGTTGTGTGCATACGTATACCGTCATGGATGCTGGCATGAATGTCAGCATTGTAAAGTATGACGTCGTCTCGTCCGCACAAACAGTCTATGATGGAAACCATTCCCTGATAGAACGAGTTAAGCACGAAGGCGTCCTCTTTCTGAAGGAAGTCTGCAATTTCGCTTTCCAATTGTTCATGGAGTGTTGTTTGCCCTGTCATCAATCGCGAACCCATAGGGTTGGAGAATCCGTATTTTTTGGTAGCCTCGACATCGAATTTCTTGATTTCTTCGTTGCTGGCTAATCCAAAATAGTTGTTGATGCTCCAGTTGAGAACATCCCTGCCCCTGAATTTCATCTTTGGACCAATTTCACCTTCTAGTTTTGGAAACATAAAGTATCCGTGTCCTTGTTTACTCCATTGTCCAAGAACACCTGGATTATTCTGTATTCTTTTAAATATATCCATGATATATTATTGTTTGAATCAATTCTTAGTAAAATGCTTTGATAAGCACATGAAAATAGAACGCATTAAAGCTATAATAAGTATATGGAATAATGCTTTTTTGCATTAACATTAGTCAAATATCTGCTCTACTGCATTTTCGTCAGTTTTCTCTTCCTCTGTTATTATACCACACTTGTAGTCATTCTTAACATTGAATGGTTGAGTGCGGGAGTAGCCTAAACTGTCGTTAGCAAAAACCTTGTTCATGTATTTACCCCAAATTGGAAGTGCGGTTGCTGAGCCTTGTCCGTTTCTTAAGTTGTCAAAGTGGATATCACGGTCTTCTCCTCCAACCCAAACGCCGGTGATCAAGTTAGGAACGAATCCCATGAACCAACCGTCAGAGTTGTTTTGTGTTGTACCAGTCTTTCCTGCAACAGGAGTTTGCCATTCGATATGATAATCGTAGCTTCGTGTACGAAGACGAAGACCTGTACCGCCATCGATCACACCTCTCAACAAGGAGATCATCTTTTCTGCCGTCTCTTCGCTGAAAATCTCATTCATTTGAGGTACGAAAGTAGAGATGACGTTTCCGTTATTGTCTTCAATTCGTGTTACGTAAAGAGGCTCCGTCTGGATTCCTTTGTTTGCAAATGCTGTGTAACCACCAACCATTTCGCTGATAGAGATATCTGCAATTCCCAAACATAGGGCAGGAACAGGATCTATTTTATTCTTAATACCAAAAGAGTGTAAAAGCTTTGCAAAACTCTCTGGACCGAATTGTTTGATCAAGTAAGCAGAAATCCAGTTGTTGGATGTTTGAAGACCACGTCTTACGGTAATCATCTTTCCTACCTCTTTCTTTCCAGCTTCTCCATAAGGTACGTTCTTTGGTTGCCAAACACCTCCGTCAGGAGTTGGAATCTGAGGCTGGACATTAGGAACCATATCGCAAGGAGACATGCCTTGTTCCATTGCCAATGCGTAAAGGAATGGTTTGATGGTTGATCCCACCTGACGTCTACCTACGCTAGCCATATCATATTGGAAGAAGTTGAAGTCGGCTCCTCCTACGTAAGCTTTCACATGTCCGTTGAATGGATCGATAGACATCAGTCCAGAACGTAAGAATGATTTGATATAACGGATGGAGTCCATTGGTGAGAGTGATGTATCCCTGCTTCCTCCTTGCCAAGAGAATACTTTCATGGAAACGGGAGTGTCAAATGCAGTCTTTATCTCTTTTTCAGAAGCTCCGCTTTTTTTCATGCTTCTGTAACGGTCGCTCAATCTCATTGCACGAGCCATGATAGAGTCTACCTGCGCTTGAGTTGATTGATTTGAGAATGGCGCTTTTTTGTTTCTTTGGCTCTTTTTCTCCTTAAAGAATAGAGGTTGAAGGTAACCGCCCAAATACTCTCTGACAGCCTCTTCTGCATAACTTTGCATACGGGAATCGATGGTGGTGTGAATCTTTAAGCCATCTGTATACAGGTCGTAATGACTTCCGTCTGGCTTTGTGTTTTTATTACACCATCCATAAAGAGGGTTTGTAGCCCAAGCTAGAGAGTCCTCGTAATATTTTTGGTCCATCCATTTGGGATAGTTCTTTCGGATAGGTTCGTTAGCAGTCATTAATTTTCGAAGTTGCTCTCTAAAATAAGGAGCCAAACCTAATTTATGGTCTACCTTTTGGTAGTTGAGTTTCATCTCTATCTTTTGGATAGAATCTCTTTGGGTTTCTGTTATGAATCCGCTTTCGCAAAGTTTGCCGATAACAACATCACGACGGCCTTTACAACGGTCATAGTTCTCTTTCTTTACTGGGTTGAAATAGGCAGGGTTCTTACACATACCAACGAGTAGGGCAGCCTCTTCAATTTTTAATTTTTCAGGAGATGTGCTGAAATATACTTGAGAAGCAGATTTAATGCCTACGGCGTTATTCAAAAAGTCGAATTTGTTGAAATACATGGAGATAATCTCATTTTTGGTATAGTATTTCTCCAATTTCGAAGCGATTACCCATTCGATAGGTTTCTGGATGGCTCTCTCAAAGAAGTTGTCTGCTTTAGGAGAGTAAAGCTGTTTTGCTAATTGCTGGGTGATGGTACTACCTCCTCCTGCATTTTTTTGTTGGAAGATGATGGATTTGACCATAACACGGGCAAGAGCCTTGCCGTCAATTCCTGAATGTTCTCTGTAACGGGAATCCTCGGTTGAAATCAATGAATTGACAAGGTTAGGAGAAAGCTCTTCGTAAGGTACGAATACACGGTTCTCTTTGCTTTGGAAGTAACGACCCAATACCTTGTTGTCGCACGAATAAATCTCGGTTGCGAATTTATTTTTAGGATTCTGTAATTCTTCGATAGGAGGTAAATATCCGATTTTACCGTTAGCTATCATAACGAATATTATGTAGATAGATAGAATTCCTAAAAAGAATAATATCCATAATCCGATTAATATCTTTTTCGTTGTACTAAACTTACCTAGTTTTCCCATTATTAGTTGAAATGTTTTAAATATCAAAAGCAAAATTAAACTTTTTATTTCTTCTTCGCAAAACCTGCCATTATTAATTATTCTTACTTTTCATTGTGGTTGAATTTTATGTCGTATTTTTGTGCCCGAAATAGGAATCTTGGATTCTGTTGATGAAGAATTCTCCATTAATTTAAATGAATATTTAGATGCTCGAGATTTTTAAGTTGGTTTTACAGTTGATTCGTTCTCCTCGTGAAGCGTGGAAGGATATTATTGCTGCTGATAAAGATGTAAGGTCGATGCAGAACGGATTCTTTTATCCGTTATTGGGCTTTGTCGTGTTGGCTACTTTTATTGGTTCTTGGTTGAATTCTCAAAATTTTGCATTTGATCAGGCGTTGAAGGAGTGTGTTGTGGTTTTTTCTTCTTTCTTTGCAGGATATTATTTTGCCATTCTGATGTTGAATGAGGTGATTACATGGCGTTCTTTCGGATTAAAGAAGGATTATGTATCTTGTGTTAGGTTGATAACCTATACCTCTTCAGTGATGTTAACCTTGAAGGCTGTGGTCTCTTTATGGCAGGATCTTTTTATCCTATATGTGATAAATCTGTATGCTGCTTATATCATATGGGAAGGATTATCTGAGTTGTTTCCAACTTTAGGTGATGCTGAGGCTGAAAGAATGGGTGTGAAACGTAATTTTACCATCGTTTGTATGTGTTTAATATACATTTTTCCTTTTTTAATGGAAAAGTTGATGATGGTGATGATGTCTTAATTTTGTAAAACTATTAGATCTATGGATAAGCTTAAATTAAAGAATGACATATTGATAAGAAATAAGCGCGCTACTTTTGATTATGAACTTTTAGATAAGTATCTGGCTGGTATCGTGTTGGTTGGAACCGAGATTAAAGCTATTCGTCAAGGAAAGGCTAGTTTGGTCGATACATTCTGCTTTTTTTCAAATGGTGAGTTATGGGTGAAAAATATGAATATCTCGGAATATTTTTATGGAACTTATAACAACCATGTACCACGTCGTGACCGTAAACTTCTTTTAACAAAAAGAGAGTTGGAAAAGATCAGAAGAGCGACAAAAGATACTGGGTTTACCATTGTTCCTACTAAATTGTTTATCAATGAAAAAGGCTATGCAAAACTAGAAATAGCCGTGGCTAAAGGTAAGAAGGAATATGATAAACGTGAGTCGTTAAAAGAGAAGGATGACAAGCGTATAATGGATAGAGCCATGAAAAAATAATTAAAAAAAATCACATTTGTGGAAAAATTACACGAGATTTTGCTTGTGATATAGAAAAGTTTAGTACTTTTGTAGTGTGAAAAATTTAAAATATTTATATTTTTTGTTTAACTATAATAATTTATTTGCTGGATTCAAGCGGACAATGCAACCTCATTTAAATCCAAGTTTGTCAATTGTTTAAATTTTTGTAAAGGAGTCATATACCCTAATCTTTTCCTCGGTCTCGAGTTTAAGATGTTTT
>JALNVE010000203.1 GCA_023227695.1 Paludibacteraceae bacterium | reverse complement strand
TCAAAACATCTTAAACTCGAGACCGAGGAAAAGATTAGGGTATATGACTCCTTTACAAAAATTTAAACAATTGACAAACTTGGATTTAAATGAGGTTGCATTGTCCGCTTGAATCCAGCACATATAATTTGGTTAATAAATTAATTTTCAACTACAATGCATTAAAACACGAAAACCAATCTTTTTCAAGAAACAATTTTCACTAAAAAAAACAGTATTGATTCGTCATAAAAATAGTGAATTTTGTTGAAACACGATAAACAAATGTGAATTTTTTTATAAGATTCAAAGAACAACACAAATTCCATTCAAATTTTACCCAGAAAACTATTTCGAAAAACAAACAAAAAAACACCATTAAAGAAGAAGAGACGACTTAAATATATCTGATTTCTATATCAAAAATTATTCTTTTGTTGGATTATTCATACATCCACTAAACAGCACCATACCTGTTTCGGTCTCCTTTATTCCATAAATGAACGGACGGTCCAATTTCATGATTATCGGTTGTTCCTCTACTTCAGGAGAAGCAGATAATGATATTGACCAAACCTCCACTCTTGTTGCTGCAGATACTTCGACACCTGTTTTTGTAACTTCAAAAGTGGTCTTATGTACAACGCTATTTACTGTAGGATTCTCATCATCAGGAATTTTCATTTCAGAAGAAAAACAACCATACAGATCAGCTTTAGTACTATCAAAAGCATTCTCAATTCCCATAGACTTTAACACAGGTATCACATTCATTAATTCATATTCTATCTTAAACTTAGGAATATAGATATTCACAAGACGATTGTTCGTATTGTTCCTTAAATTTGAATATGTTTTAAAATAAGCAATCGTCTGGGGAATAGTTTCCCCTATCTTAGGAAGAATAAAAAACACGACATATTTACCCCCTAGCAAAGGAACTTCAGCATACTGAAATTTATCATTCTCATTATATTTCAATTTCCTTGTATCGTGTATATACTCAGCGTATTCCTTCTCAAATTGAGCAGTTGTAAAATAATCGAAATAAGAATCCTCAAACGATTTTGACCAATTTACCTTCAGATATACAGCATTCAACAAATCAAACAGTCCTTTTTCTCTATCGAGTTTATCTACGATATTCTTAATCTTTCCTTTTGTCTGTTTACTACACCAAGCATTTATTTGTGCAGTCATTTCCGGGCCATAGGCTCCACCATTTGTCCAAACACTGTACTTATCATTTAAAAGCTGTGCAAATTTATGATTCAACTCTACATTCTTTGCTGTATTATAAAACAGAGCATTTGCCAAATTAAATTCAACAGATTCTGCAGATTTCATCCTTTTTATCGAAGAAAAGAAATAATCATTCACCTCATCCAGAGAATAATTATCCATTCTTAAGGCCTTATTGATTTGAGTAAAAGTTTCGCCTTTAGCCCCATTCTCAAGCATAGCCCAGTCAATTCCCATACTTAAAGGTGAGATGAAATAATTTTTCTCTTTTTCAAAGGGATTTTCTGAGACTTTCAAAAGGAAATCCCATGCAAAACGATTAAAATTCTCTGTCATTTTCTCTTCTTTTGTCAATGGCTGAGAAAATTCAACAGATTCAGCAAATTTCATCCTTTTTATCGAAGAAAAGAAAGAATCATTTAACTCATCCAGAGAATAATTATCCATTCCTAAGGCCTTATTGATTTGAGTAACTCATCCTTTTCATCTTAAAATCAAAAAGTTTTCCTAAAAAATAGATCATGGTTATTTGTACAATAAAAAGATTTCCCTTTTAAAGCGATTTCCTCTATAATGATTTGAATATCAAAAACTAGCCACACCTATTGTTATATGCTATTTTTAGGTCAATAAAAATAGACACAAACTTTGTAAAAATACAATAGTTTAATGCAACAACAAACAGATTGTAGATTTTTTCACGTTTTATTTCAGATTAAATTATTATATTAGAAAAAACCAATGAGACAAAACGAATACAAACAAATTGGGAGAAACAGGCCTTTTAATCGAAGAAAATTATCTTTTGCCTCAAATTTATATCCATTTGCTTTTTTCGTACATCTATCTAGATTCATTTCTCGATAGATTTGCATAATATCGAAACTATAGCAGAAGAGATGTTATTCAAATGTTATCATAGACAATTCTTAATTTATTTACTAAATAGACATTAAAATGAAAAAATTAACGCTATCACTCTTTACAACAGGACTATCATTTCTCCTAATAGGATGCGGTGGTGGAACCAATAAAAGCACTGATAAAATGAGTTCAGACACAATTGCACCAACAGAGGTTTTGAAAGCACAGCTTCGCTCTGTGCAAGGGAAGGGTATACTTTTTGGTCAACACGATGCTCTTTCGTACGGCATCGGATGGAACGCTGCCAGAGACGGTATCTTCGACCGTTCTGACATCAAGACCGTAACAGGAAGCCACCCTGCCCTATTCAGTTGGGATTTGGGACACATTGACGATACTATGAACTTGGATTCTGTACCGTTCGATTCCATCCGCGCATATATCATCCACGCATATAAAATAGGAGGCATCAATACCATCAGTTGGCATGAGCGCAACCCTATCACCAACGAAAATGCTTGGTCCAAACCAGACAGCACTACAAATGTCCACAACTTTATACCTAGAGGTTCTAAAGTTGAGCTGTTTAACCAAAAATTGGATAAAGTAGCTGCGTTCCTCAACTCTCTACAGATCGACGGGAAAAAGATTCCTGTCATCTTCCGCCCTTGGCACGAAATGGATGGTTCTTGGTTTTGGTGGGGAAACGACAACTGCTCTCACGATGATTACAAAGCTCTGTATCGTCACACCATCAACTACTTGAGAAGCAAAGGTGTTGACAACATGGTAACGGCATACTCTCCAGACAGAAACTTCTTCACAGAAGAGGAGTATCTACAGTGGTATCCGGGAGACGATATTGTAGACATAGTAGGCATGGACAACTACTCTGACTTTACGGAGCACAAGTTGGACGATATCGTTAAGAAGTTGGAAATCGTCGTTGAATACGCTAAAAAACACAACAAGATTCCAGCTATGACTGAGTGCGGTAGCGAAAGATTGGCAATCGACAACTGGTACACAACCAATCTTCTGAAAGTAATCACTGCTACTGAGAAGACAAGACAGATTGCTTATGCACAGGTTTGGCGTAACCACAGAATGGAGCACTTCTACGTACCATTCAAAGGTCATACTCAAGAACAGGACTTCGTAACATTTGCGAACGATTCTCATATCATGTTATTGGACAAATTCAATCAATTTAAAGCAGAAAAATAATGAACAACATATTCGAAGATAGAAAATCAATTATTGAGAAAGAGCACGAAACTCTGCTTTCCAAGAAGAACGAGGAGCTGTTTAGCACAAACGGGATATACAGCCGCTTCAAAAACCCTGTATTGACCCGCAACCACGTGCCTTTACATTGGCGTTTCGACTACAATCCCAAAACGAATCCATATTTTATGGAGAGAATAGGGTTTAACGCAACATTCAACTCCGGTGCCATTAAATGGAACGGAAAATATCTGTTGATCGTTCGTGTTGAAGGAAACGACAGAAAGTCGTTTTTTGCAATCGCCGAGAGTCCGAACGGAATCGACAACTTCCGTTTTTGGAACCGTCCCATCACGATTCCACAATTGGAACAGATAGATACAAATGTGTATGACATGCGCGTCACCGCACACGAAGACGGCTGGATATACGGAGTTTTCTGTACCGAACGCAAAGATCCTAACGCACCGAAAGGCGATACCTCAAGTGCAGTTGCTGCAGCAGGCATTGTCCGCACAAAAGATCTTATCCATTGGGACAGATTGCCTGATCTGATATCCACCACCGGACAGCAGCGCAACGTTGTTCTTTTCGAAAATTTCATAGACGGGAAATATGCATTTTTCACCCGCCCACAAGACGGTTTCATTGACACAGGCAATGGTGGAGGTATTGGATTTGGCCTGGTCAAAGACATTCTTCATCCCAAAGTGGAGAACGAAACCATCATGGACGCTAAGACTTATCACACCATTTACGAGGTAAAAAACGGATTAGGTCCGCACCCTATCAAGACAGAGGAAGGTTGGTTGCATCTGGCTCACGGAGTCAGAAATACGGCTGCCGGATTGAGATACACACTCTATGTATTCATGTCTGACATCAACGACCCATCTAAGATTATTCACAAGCCGGCAGGCCATTTCATCGCACCTTTGGACAATGAGAGAGTTGGAGACGTATCCAACGTAGTATTCTCCAACGGATGGATTAAAGATGATGACGGAACCATCTTCATCTACTATGCATCTAGTGATACTCGTCTTCATGTAGCCAAAACATCGGTCAATAGACTAATAGACTACTGCAAGAACACCCCTGAAGACAAGTTCTACTCCTACGGGTCAGTAGAAACTATCAACGAGTTAATTGACAAGAATAAAAAATTCATGAAATGAAACGAGATGTTAAATCACTATATAACGAACTGAATGAGGAGCTGACGCACATCTTGAATTTCTGGTCCGATAAAATGGCAGACAATATTCGCGGAGGCTTCTACGGAGAGATGAGTCCAGAAAACATCGTTGAAAAGGATGCCAACCGTGGCGCTATTCTCAACAGTAGAATTCTTTGGTCTTTTTCTGCTGCCTACAACTACACCCATAAACAGGAGTACTTGGAGATGGCCAAGCATGCGTACGACTACTTCTCAAAATATTTTATAGACCATAAAAACGGCGGTGTATTTTGGGAGATAGATTGTAACGGGCAACCAGTCAACACGAGGAAACAGGCATACGCACATGGATTTGCCCTATATGGTCTTTCTGAATATTATAGAGCATCTGGCAATGCTGAGAGTTTAGCGTTAGCTATAGAGATTTATAAAATCATGGAGACTCACTTCTATGATACTAAAAATGGCGGCTACTTAGAAGCTTTGAGCATGGATTGGCAACCTTTGGCCGACATGAGATTAAGCGAGAAGGACAAAAACACTCCAAAATCCATGAACACTCATCTTCATATCCTCGAGCCATACACCAATCTCTATCGCTGTAAAAAAAGTGAGGAGCTCAAAAACAAAATCATTGACCTTCTTTTAATCTTCAAAGATAAAATTTTGGACAATGACAGGATGCATTTCCGCTTGTTCTTCGACAATGATTGGACCCCCTTATCAGAAGAAGACTCTTACGGCCACGATATTGAGGGTGCCTGGCTAATGTGCGAAGCTGCTGAAGTAATAGGCAATCCAAAACTAATTGATACTTTCAACAAGATTGCCATCAAAATAGCAGATGTCACCTTGGCCGAAGGCTCAGACATAGACGGAAGTATTTTCAACGAAAAGTTTGTGGATCATCTTGATTCCGACAAGCACTGGTGGCAACAGGCCGAAGCCCTAATCGGGTTCACCAATGCATGGCAAATTTCAGGAAACCAAAAATATATGGATCAAACAGAAAAGGTGTGGGATTTCATCCAAAATCATATCATCGACAAAGAGACCGGTGAATGGTTTTGGCGGGTAGATAAAAATGGGATAATAAACCCAACTGAAGTAAAGGCTGGATTTTGGAAATGCCCTTACCACAACAGTCGCGCAATGATTGAAGTCATGAACCGAACAAATGGTAGCAAATGAAACTTTAGATAAATAGCAAAAATAAAAAACACACAAATTTGATTTTTATCAAAAGTTTTTAGAATATAATGTTGCACAACTCATATGAATTACATATTTTTGTAATGCAAACAAAAACAGGTAGATTTTTTCATAGTTAAGGTTTAGGTTAATTGATAAAGGGTAGTTGTGAAACTACCCTTTATTTTTTTCTGAAATTTTAGTTGCGCTGGATTCAAGGGGTCAGTAGAAATTTAGGATCAGCGGATAGGTGGGGTTGGTACAAGGACAAGAATATTCCCCAAAATTCATGAATAGCATTATCTTTGCGGAATGAAAACAGATCAACT
>JALNVE010000202.1 GCA_023227695.1 Paludibacteraceae bacterium | reverse complement strand
TCTTACTACCGCAAGCTTAAAGCTCATCGGGTAGTCTTTTTGTGAACGTCTAACGTACTGTCTTTCTTTTCCTTTCATATTCGTTACTTTTTTGTTGTAACGCTATTTCAGGACGTGACAAAAGGCCATAAAAAAGGGCTCTGAAGAAACTTCAGAACCCTATCCTATTATTATTGATATCTTATCAATCAAAGTAGCTAGAACCATCGAAGCAGTGCGTACAGATCTGCTCTTTAGGCAAACCAATTGCAGTTACCAAGTCTTCGATAGAACTGAACTTCAAAGAGCTCAATTTGAATGTTTGACGGATATCCTCTACCATTCGGTTGTATTCAGGAGAACCTGTTGTCTTATATGCATCCAAGTTCTTGTCATGACGTCCTTCAAACTTTTGAATGATTCTTCTTGTGATCAAATCCAAATCGCTGTTCTTAGAAGCGAAGTTCAAGAACTGGCATGGATAGATCAACGGAGGACAAGAAATTCTCATGTGAACATTTTTAGCTCCGTAACGGAATAAAGCCTCAACGTTATCAGAAAGCTGAGTTCCTCGAACAATTGAGTCATCGCAGAAGATCACCTCGCTATCCTTCAACAACTGCTTGTTTGGAATAAGCTTCATCTTAGCGATAAAACTTCTGATCTCTTGTGTTGCAGGGGTAAAGCTACGAGGCCATGTTGGAGTATATTTAATCATAGCCCTCTTATAAGGAATGTTCTTACCTGCAGCGTAACCGATAGCAAAACCGACTCCAGAATCTGGAATTCCTGCCACAAAGTCAGCCTGACAATCATCCTTCTTTCCCATTAAGCAACCAGCGCAATAACGTACACAATCTACGTTAACATTCTCGTATGTAGAAACTGGATAACCATAATAAACCCACAAGAAAGAGCAGATCTGCATCTTCTTGTTTGGAGCACGCATCTGAGTATATCCATCGGCTGTTATCTCCATGATCTCACCTGGTCCCAAATTATAGACAGGTTCGTAACCTAAGTTATGGAAAGTACAAGACTCGCAAGACACGGCATTAGCGCCCTCTTTCGAAGCAATAATCATAGGCATACGGCCCAACTTATCCCTCGCTGCAATAATGCTGTTTTCTGTCAACATCAACAATGAGCAAGAACCTTTTACCTTTCGGAACACATTCTCGATTCCCTCCTTAATACTTTTTGCATCGGTAATAAGAAGTGCTATCAGTTCCGTCTGATTGATTCGTCCAGAACTCAGCTCAGAGAAATGCATATTCTTAGCCAATAACTCATCAGCCAACTCCTCAATGTTGTTGACACAGGCTATTGTCACTAACGCAAAGCGACCTAAATGTGAATTGATCACAATTGGTTGAGCATCTGTATCACTGACAACTCCGATTCCCGCATTTCCATCGAATTTAGCCAAATCTGGTTCGAACTTCGTACGGAAATAAGAACTTTCCAAATTGTGAATACTTCTACTGAAACCATTTTTGGAATCAAAAGTAGACATACCTCCACGCTTTGTTCCCAAATGTGAATTATAATCTGTTCCGTAAAACAAATCATTTACACACTTGTTTTTAGAAATAGTGCCGAAAAATCCGCCCATAAATATAACTATAAATTTAAATATTGTTTCTTATCTTATCCTGCTTCGGAATAATAGTTGCATAAAACAAAAAGACTTCAATTGCACTAAAGCAATCAAAGTCTTTTATTCTTCAATTTTATCATTTACATCTTTCTGCATAGACTCCAACTTAACATATATCTCTCTTGAAGCCCATGCATCTAACGCAGCATATTTCTGCTGCCTCTCTGTAAGCAAATCAGCTTCCCAATTCGTCAAACGCTGTGCCTTTGAAATTCTTTTGCCAAATATTATGGCATATATCTTCATCAAACTGTTGTCTTCAATTCCGAAAGACTTCACATAAGTCTGCAATTCCACGAAATTAGCCAGTTCTACCGTTTTTTTCTTATTTAATGATCTGAAATCGTCTTTTAACGAAAGACCTATCTTCTTAACCGAAGGATCTTTCAAAAATTCGACCAATGAATCTGGGATCCCAATTACATTCAAGCGGAACAAGAAACAGTGAGTATCTGTACTCAACTGCATCAATGCCACCTGATTGGTTTTTCCTTTAACGAACGCCGGCCTTGTTTCTGTATCAAAACCTACAATAGGTTGAGTCTTAAGATATGCGACAGCTTTGTCGGCATCAGATTCGGTCTGTATCACATATATTTTTCCCGAGAACTCCTCTTTTGGATAGTCAGCCAACTCCTCTTTCGTTATCTTCGTCTTCAACTCCATCATTTCACTCGTCAAAAGTTTCTTCTTCATCAGAAAGATCATCCTCTACCATCGTAGAATAAAGAGCATTGTGCAATGCACGTAAAGCATTTAATGCTTTCTGTCCCCAAAATTCTTTGAAATTAGTCTTACAGTTCAATATGGCATCGTTCATTATATTTAGATCCGCACTTTTGAAATTTGCGACCATATCTTTCAAATCCTGATATATATCTGTCAAATCTTCGGATATGCTTGCTACTACAGGAGTATCACTATATTTCATATCTGCATTGAAGACCTCCAAATATTCATCATAACGACCTATTTTCTCCAAAAGTTGACCACGTTGATATTCGTACTCCTCTTCGGTTACGCAATGCGGCATATCATCTACCGATAGGGTAACTAAATCTGGCAAAAGAGAAGCCTTCAAATATAAAAGAGGCAATAGTTTCGTCAACTTGTCAACAAACTGCTTTTCGTCATACTGTTCCATTTTTTCCAAAAAAGAGCAATACTCAGCCGCAACCGTGACGAATTCAATTACGTTGTTCGAATAAATTGGATGTTTAACCTCCTCTTTTCCCATCTTTTATGTTGAAGATAAATATAAAAAACAAATTAGCCGACAATACAATTTGACTCTACAAAATTACTAATAATATAGAAAACAGGCAACGCTGATAAAATGTTTTTACACCTTTTAATCTCAGAAAACAAAAAAGACCAGTAGAATAGAGTATCTACAGGTCTTTATTTTATATTCAAAAAGACAAATTAGTCTATGTATTCGAAACCAGTGTAAGGAACAAGAGCCTTAGGAATACGGATTCCCTTAGGTGTCTGATTGTTCTCAAGCAATGCAGCTACAATACGAGGCAATGCCAAAGCACTACCATTCAAAGTATGGCAAAGCTGAGCTTTCTTATCTGCTGATTTGTATCGGCATTTCAAACGGTTTGCCTGATAGCTCTCGAAGTTAGAAACAGAGCTAACTTCCAACCAACGTTTCTGAGCTACAGAGAACACCTCGAAGTCGTAGGTCAAAGCTGAAGTGAAACTGATATCACCACCGCAAAGGCGAAGAATACGCCAAGGCAATTCCAATTTGTCGACCAATGACTGAACATAGTCAACCATCTCTTGTAAAGATTCGTATGAGTGCTCAGGTTTATCGATACGAACGATCTCAACCTTGTCGAACTGATGCAGACGGTTCAAACCTCTAACATCCTTTCCGTAAGAACCAGCCTCACGACGGAAACATGCTGAGTATGCACAGTTCTTAACTGGAAGATCTGATTCATTCATTATAACGTCACGATAGATGTTTGTAACAGGAACCTCTGCAGTTGGAATCAAATACAAATCGTCCTCGTTGCAGTGGTACATCTGACCTTCCTTATCTGGCAATTGACCAGTTCCGTAACCAGAAGCCTGATTTACAACGTAAGGAGGCTGTACTTCCAAATATCCAGCTTCGCGGGCATTGTCAAGGAAAAAAGAGATAAGGGCACGTTGTAGACGAGCACCTTTACCTTTATATACAGGGAAACCTGCACCTGTGATCTTAACACCCAACTCGAAATCTATAATATCATAACGTTTAGCCAAATCCCAATGAGGAAGAGCGTCTGCAGGCAATTCTGGTATAACACCGCCCGTCTTAACCGTCAGGTTATCATCTGCACCATTACCTTCCGGAACGATCTCAGCTGGTAAGTTAGGGATAAGTACCAAAAGATTCTGTAACTCTGCTTCAGCGTCACGTAAATCGTTCTCGTACTTCTTATTGTTTTCCTTTAACTCTGCTGTCTTAGCTTTTGCCTTTTCTGCCTCTTCATTATTTCCGTCCTTCATTAGAGAACCAATACTCTTGGAGAGAGAATTAAGCTCTGCCAAACTGGCGTCAAGCGTAGCTTGTGTATTACGTCTTTTTTTGTCAAGATCTAAGACCTTGCCTATTATCTCTTTTCCGTCAAAATGCTTTTTAGCCAATCGGCGAATCACATCATCTGTATTTTCTGTGATAACTTTAAGCGTCAACATATCTTATATATTTTAATCTTTAATTTTTTCTATAAATTTTAACAAAGATAAGAAATTCAATTTAAAGAATGTCTCATTCTTCATAAAACTAAAGTAAACTAATCATTGTGTTTAACTCTAGCTAAATAACATTCATAAACCAACACAGAATAGGGAGATACGACCACCTCTTGTTCTGCATAAATATATCTTTTTTTCTCTGTGCCAAATCCTAAATAGTAGGGAATATACAAAGTAAAATAAGATCCTTCTTTCATATAGCGGAGTCCTTCTTTTAAACCTTCTATTTGATGAGCCACCAATAAATCTTTTACTGTTGATTCAAAAACAGTACCATCCATCAATGAAGCTGTATAGATAAGTGTAACTGAATCCAACAAAGCAGGATTTTCTCCTTCTCCTTTCGATTTAATCATATACTGCAAACCAGAATATGTCTCTTTCACACTTGGCAGCAACTTATTATTATACATATATAATTCACCAGCCTCCTTTGTTGCTTTATTCTCTTTAATCACATCTTCCACATCTTCGTCATCATCATCACTACAGGATGAAATTACTGTCAAAAACAAAAAAGAGAACAAACACAACGTCCAAATCTTAAAATTCTTCATAAAATCTATCTATGCTTTTTTATTATTATCTAACCTTTCTAATTATTGTCATTCCGTCACGAATAGGAACTATCACCTTCTCCACTCTATCATCAGCCGCAATCATATCGTTAAAACGCTTGATGCCCAAAGTCTGCGCATCTTTCGTGTCTTCTTCCAAAACATGTGCGTCCCACAATGTATTGTCAGCGATCATAATGCCGCCCACCCTCATTTTAGGATAGACCACATTGAAATAATCCACATAGTGACGTTTATTTCCGTCGATGAAAGCCACATCAAAAACAACATCCAATTCTGGAATTATTTTCACAGCATCACCAATATGAAGTTGGATTTTATCTGCATATTCCGATTCAGAGAAGACCCTGTCCAAGAACTCCTCCATTTCATCATTAACCTCAATCGTATGCAATATTCCACCCTCGGTCAAAGATTCTGCCATACACAAACCTGAATAACCAGTAAACGTTCCTATTTCTAAAATATTTTTAGGAGAGACCATATTACAGAACATTTTCAACATACGTCCTTGCAAATGGCCCGATAGCATGCGTGGCTTTAGCGTGTACAGGTTCGTATCATGAGTAACCCGCTTCAGAATGGCCGGTTCCTCATCTATGTGCTGAAGGATATAATCCTCAATTTGTTTTGATGCGGTATCCATGATAAATGCAAAGATAAAACAAAATAGAATCCTTATGTCTGCTTTTGGATATTTTTATGACAAGAAATTTTAAAAAAGGTAAACAAAAAAGGTTTTGACTTTTCATGTTAATCAAAGATAAATTATCTTTTTAATGAAATTGACATTGAGAAATAATTCCACATTTTTGACCACATATTCAACACTTTTCCTTTCAGAAACAAAAACAAATCAACACTTTTAGAAATAGTTTAAAACATTAATGAATCTACAGCTAATTAAAAATCAGTAAAATAATATTATGCTGGATTCAAGCGGACAATGCAACCTCATTTAAATCCAAGTTTGTCAATTGTTTAAATTTTTGTAAAGGAGTCATATACCCTAATCTTTTCCTCGGTCTCGAGTTTAAGATGTTTTGA
>JALNVE010000201.1 GCA_023227695.1 Paludibacteraceae bacterium | reverse complement strand
TTATATGGAAAAAAAACTTTTTCTTATCGATGCTTATGCATTGATATATAGAGCATATTATGCTTTTATAAAAAACCCTAGGGTCAACTCTAAAGGGATGAATACCTCTGCGATTCTTGGTTTTGTTAATACTTTGGAAGATGTGTTGAAAACACAATCACCTACTCATATAGCTGTTTGTTTTGATCCTTCTGGTCCTACATTTAGACATGAAGCTTATAAAGAATATAAGGCTCAGCGTGAGGTTACTCCTGAAGATATAAAAGCTTCAATTCCAATTATTAAGGAGATTATAAAAGCTTATAATATTCCTATTTTGGAGGTTCCAGGTTTTGAGGCAGATGATGTGGTTGGTACCGTTTCAAAGATGGCAGAAAAACGTGGATATACTGTTTATATGTTGACTCCAGATAAAGATTATGCACAGTTGGTTTCCGATCATATTTTTATCTATCGTCCTAAACATGGAGGTGGTTATGAGGTTTTAGGAATTGATGGTGTTAAACAAAAATGGGGTTTAACTTCTCCTGAACAGGTTATCGATCTTTTGGGTTTGATGGGCGATGCTTCTGATAACATTCCAGGTTGTCCTGGAGTGGGTGAGAAGACTGCTGTAAAATTATTGGAAGAATATGGTTCGATTGACAACCTTATCAAATCGACTGATTCCTTAAAGGGAGCTTTGAAAAAGAAAGTTGAAGAAAATGTTGATAAGATTAACTTTTCAAAATTTTTAGCAACTATCCGTTTGGATGTTCCAATTGATTTTAATGAAGAACAGTTGTTGTTGGAAACTCCTGATGTTGAAAAATTAAAAAAAATATTTTCTGAGTTGGAGTTCAAAAATATTTTGTCAAAAATAGACCCTCCTCAAAAAGTTTATAAATCAGACCCTCTTCAACCTTCTCTATTTGAAGAATTCGTGGACAACGAATCGGGTGAAATAAAATATTCAAATCTCAGCGACTTAAATTCGACTCCTCATAACTATCAACTTATTGATAATGAGGAAAAAATGGCTAAATTTTTGGTCAAAATTTCTGAACAGAATTTTTTCTGTTTTGACACAGAAACGACAGGAACTGATGTTTTTTCGGCAGATTTGGTTGGAATGTCATTTGCATGGAACGAAGGTGAGTCTTTTTACATTCCTATTCCGCAAAATAGAGAAGAGGCTCAAATTTTAGTTGATCGTTTCAAACCTTATTTTGAAAATGAGTCAATTTTGAAAATCGGACAAAATTTAAAGTTTGATTTGTTGATGTTGAAAAATTATGGAGTAGAGTTGAAAGGAAAACTTTTCGATACCATGATTGCTCATTATTTACTTCAACCTGAACTTCGTCACAATATGGATTATTTGGCGGAGATTTATCTGAAGTATAAAACTATCACTTACGAAGAGTTGTGCGGACCAAAGGGAAAAGGTCAGACACCAATCAGAAATGTCGACATCAATAAGCTTTGCGATTATGCTGCAGAGGATGCTGATGTTACTTTGAAGTTGAAAAATATTTTAGAAAAAGAGATTGAGAGTAATCATCTCGAAAATCTTTTTTATAATATAGAAATGCCTTTGATGCCGGTTTTGGCTCAAATGGAATTTGATGGTGTAAGAATTGATACTGAATCATTGAATCAATTTTCTGTTGTTATGTCAGAAAAACTTCAGTTAATTGAAAAGGAGATTTTTTCTCTGGCTGGATATGAATTCAATGTCAGTTCGCCAAAACAAGTAGGAGAGTTGATTTTTGATCGTTTGAAAGTTGTTGAAAAAGGTCGCAAAACCAAAACAGGTCAATATTCTACAAACGAAGAGGTGCTCGAATCTTTACGCGGTAAACATCCGGTGGTAGACAAAATTCTAGAGTATCGTGGAATTAAAAAACTACTTTCAACTTACATAGATTCTTTGCCTGCGCTGATAAATCCTCGAACTGGAAAAATTCATACGTCATACAATCAGACGGTAACGGCAACCGGACGATTAAGTTCAAGCAATCCTAATCTACAGAATATTCCAATCCGCGATGAAGATGGAAAAGAGATTCGAAAAGCATTTATTGCTGATGAAGGATGCATATTCTTTTCTGCCGATTATTCTCAAATCGAACTTCGTATTATGGCTCATTTGAGTCAGGATGCAAATATGTTGGAAGCGTTCAATTCGGGTCAAGATGTTCACTCTGCAACAGCGGCCAAAATTTATAAGGTCGATATGAATGATGTTACATCAGATATGCGTAGAAAAGCTAAGACGGCAAACTTCGGAATTATTTACGGAATTTCTGTTTTTGGTTTGGCTGAGCGTTTATCTATTCCAAGATCAGAATCGAAAGAGTTGATTGATGGTTACTTTGAAACGTATCCTCAAATTAAAACTTATATAGATAAGTGTATTCAAATTACAAAAGAAAAGGGATATGTTGAAACGTTGTTTGGACGCAAAAGATTTTTACCTGATATAAATTCTCGAAATAGTATAGTCCGAGGTTTTGCTGAAAGAAATACAGTGAATGCACCTATCCAAGGAACCGCTGCTGATATCATTAAAATTGCTATGGTAAATATCCATAAGAAGTTCAAAGAAAATGGTCTTAAGTCTCAGATGATTTTACAGGTTCATGATGAGTTGAACTTCAATGTCTATCAGGATGAATTGTATATGGTAAAATCCATTGTTGTTTCAGAAATGCAAAATGCGATTAAATTGAGTGTACCTCTCATAGCAGATTGTGGAGTAGGAGCCAACTGGTTGGAGGCACATTGAAAAAAATAGAGTTAACTAAAAAAGGCTACATAAACATGTAGCCTTTTTTTATTTTACAGGTTTATCTTTATACGTAAGCTTATTTAAATAATCAAGAAATTTGGTTTATGTTCCACGTGGAACAAATCTTTAAATTTCCAATTTCATCTATTCGACCCCAACGGGGTCGTTACGATTTTTTTAAAATAGATCTTTTCTTATTTTATTCATTTATCTTATTTCTATTTTCAACATCGAAGTTCTTTTCAATTCCGTCTAAAATTTCAAAAAGCTCATCTTTGGTTTCTGCTCTAAGCATAGCAATTCTTGTCTGCTTAAAATTGTCTATTCCCTTAAAAAGGGGCGACACTGCCATGTGTCTTCTTGAATGAACAATGCCTCTTCTCTCATCCAACCATTCAATGTTTTTATTGATGCAATCTTTCAAAATGTTTAAGTAATAGTCGAATGGTCTTTTCTCTATCTCTTCACCTGTCTCTAGATAATGTTTTATCTCTTCGAAAATCCATGGTTGACCAATGCTTCCTCTTCCTATCATGATAGCATCCACACCATATTTATCAAAACATTCTTTCGCACGTGCTGCTGTTGTAACGTCTCCGTTTCCGATGATAGGAATATGTATTCTTGGGTTGTTTTTTACTTCATTAATCAATGACCAATCTGCTGTACCTGTGTACATCTGCGCTCTTGTTCGTCCGTGTATAGCCAAAGCTTGTGCGCCGCAATCCTGAATCTGTTCGGCAAGAGTAGTGATGATTTTGTTACTGTCATCCCAACCTAATCTTGTTTTAACCGTTACAGGAATGTTTACAGCTTTTACTACAGCTTTTACTATCTCAAGTAGTTTGGGTACATCTTTCAATAGTCCTGCACCTCCACCTTTTCCTGCTACTTTTTTTACAGGACAACCAAAGTTCAAATCGATTATATCTGGTTTAGCTTCGGCAGCTTTAACCGCAGCTTCTGCAATTGGTTCGGGTTCTCTTCCGTAGAGTTGTATGGCAACAGGTCTTTCAGCATCGCTTATGGTCAATTTTCTTTCAGTACTTTCAACGTTTCTTATCAAGGCATCTGCTGAAATAAATTCAGAATAGACCATATCGGCACCGAAGTTTTTACAGGCCAATCTGAATGCTGGGTCTGTTACATCTTCCATCGGAGCTAAAAAAAGTGGATATTTTCCGAATTCTATGTCACCTATCTTCATATTATTCTATCTATTTATGTTCCACGTGGAACCTACCTTTAAACTTAAATCATAAAATAGGGTAGTGTTCCACGTGGAACGTCAATCTTTTTATTGATTATTTGGTATTTCTGAGGCGTCAACTATCTTGTAAAGTTTGTCCGAAGGACGAATTTTACAAGGAACAGGGATTGAAAAATACTGACCACGTTCACACTCTTCGGCGTCTTTACAGTCTACCTGAAGTTCATTTATTTTCAATTCTACCACACCTGTTGTTGGTCCCATAATCATCACATCATCTCCTTTCTTGATTCCGTATTTTGTTTCGACCAAGAATTCAGCAACACCGACTTTTGAAAAGTATTTCATTCCTTTTGCCACATAAACCTTTCTTTTGGTTGCTTCAGAACCATAGGTTGCACTCCATTCGCCCAAACGTTGACCTAAATAATAACCATTCCAAAATCCTCGATTAAAGACAGTTTTAAGTCTTTCGTCCCAACTATCAATCTTTTCTTGACTATAGCTTCCGTCCAAAATGGAATTAATGGCTTCGTTGTAGCAGCTTACAACAGTCTTTACGTATTCAGGTCCTCTGGCTCTTCCTTCAATTTTCATCACTCTTACACCAGAATCAATCAATTTATTCAAAAAATGAATGGTTTTCAAATCTTTTGGAGACATCAGATATTGATTGTCAACTTTGATTTCAATGTCCCTTTCGTCATCCATAAGTCTGTATCCATGGCGGCACACTTGATAACAAGCTCCTCTGTTTGCAGAGGCGTTCAATTCGTGTAGACTTAAATAACATTTACCCGAAACAGCCATACATAGAGCTCCGTGACAGAACATCTCAATACGAATCAAATTTCCCTTCGGACCTTTGATTTGTTCTTCGTTGATGGCTTTATAGATGGCAGCAACCTGATCCATGTCCAATTCACGGGCTAAAACAACTACATCTGCAAATTGAGAATAGAACTTCAACGCTTCCACATTGGCAATATTCAACTGTGTAGATAGGTGAACTTCTACGCCTTGTTGATAGGCATAAAGCATTGCAGCCACATCAGCAGCGATAATAGCAGAAACATCTACCTCTTTTGCAGTATCAATAATCTCACGCATTAATGCAAGGTCATTATTATAGATGACCGTATTCAACGTAAGATAACTCTTCATGTTGTTCTCTTTACAGATGCGCACAATTTCACGAAGGTCGTCCGTGTTGAAATTGCTTGCTGAACGTGAACGCATATTCAGTTTATCTATACCGAAGTAAACTGAATTGGCTCCAGATTGAATGGCAGCATGCAGACTCTCGTATGAACCTGCCGGTGCCATTATCTCAAAATCTTCTCTTTTATATTGCATATTATTTAATTGTTTTATTCTGTTTGAATGAGTCGGGTTTGAATAGCCCTTCAATGATTGAAAAATTTTTGCAAAATTATACATTTGCAGTTGTTCTATCCCTTTATTTAAACTCCTTTTATTCTCTAACGGGTCAATAATTAACCTCAAATAAGCTTTAAACAGCTGTTAGAACTTAATTCAATCTTATTCTCTGTTATGAGAATCAATCCATATTGTTGTTGGTCCGTCATTCAGAAGTTCTACCTTCATATTGGCACCAAACTCTCCAGTTCCAATATCTTTTCCGAGCATCTCCGTCACCTTTGCACAGAACTTTTCATACATTGGAACTGCAAAATCTGCTTTAGAAGCTCTGATGTACGATGGTCTGTTTCCCTTCTTTGTGAGAGCTTGTAATGTGAATTGACTTATCACCAAAATTTCTCCGTTTATATCTAACACAGATTTATTCATTACGTCGTTTTCATCGTTGAATATACGGATGTTTATCACCTTTCCGGCCAACCATTCTATGTCTTCATCTTTGTCTCTGTCTTCAATTCCGACAAAAACCAAAAGTCCATTTTCAATCTTAGATTTTACCTTTCCATCTATTGTAACCGATGCATGGGTCACTCTTTGAATCAAAACTCTCATATTATTTTTATGTTTGTTCCACGTGGAACGTTCAATTTTTTGTATCTATTTATTCAAAATAATCTTTC
>JALNVE010000200.1 GCA_023227695.1 Paludibacteraceae bacterium | reverse complement strand
CTCTTACTACCGCAAGCTTAAAGCTCATCGGGTAGTCTTTTTGTGAACGTCTAACGTACTGTCTTTCTTTTCCTTTCATATTCGTTACTTTTTTGTTGTAACGCTATTTCAGGACGTGACAACTCATTTTTCATTCTTCTTAACTAACCTGATCAAAAAGCTACCCTAATCCCGCAATTTTTTCAAAAAAATAGAGTTACTTTGAACAATTACCAAAACAAGAAAAATGAAACATATCAAATTAGCTATCGGCATAGTAATGGCTCTATTTTTTGCAACGAGCACGGCAACTGCATACGATTACGAATCGGCTTGGAAAAAAGCAGATAATTCATATAGAAAAAATCCTTTAGACGCTATGAATATCATAAAAGAATCAGAAAAACAGGCAATGAAAGAGGGCAATCGAGTACAACAACTCAAAGCCATCATATATGAAGGCACCATTGCAAGAGTGAAATCAGACTCCGCCTTGGATAAAGAAATTGAAAAGTTACAGCAGTTCAAAATCCAAGAAAAAGACCCTGCTCTTCACTCCATTGCAACCTTCTTTTTAGCTAAGGCCATCAAAGCTTATTCATACAACCACCAAAACAGAAGAACAGACTTGCAAGGCATCATTCCCGAAAATATGGATGAATGGACGCCTCAAATCTTCAAGGATACAATCATAAAACTATGCGACGAAGCTTTATCTCCGGCAAAAGAGCTTGCCCAAATTAAAACAACAGAATTTGCTCCCCTCATAACAAAAGGAAAGGATAGTCAACTTTTCTGTCATACTCTGTATGACCTTCTCTGTTTCGAAATCATAGATTTCGACGAATACACAGAAAATAAAATCAATCTATATGAATCAATGATCAAGTTTCACGAGGCTGATAAAAACAAGGATGCACTTGTCTACGCCAAACAATCATTGATTTTGGAAAAATATCGAGAACTAAATCCAGAAAAGAATAAGAAAAGAATAAAGGAATTAGAGAACTTATTAGATCAATACAAAGAACAAGAAGCTTCTCTTCTTACTATAAATGAGATAGTCAAATTTCTTTTTTACTTTTCAGAAGAAGAAAAGACAAAGCCAACCACTCCATCTTATTTAAAAAAATTGTGCGAAGATGGAATTGCCAGATTTCCTAAAAGCAACCTCACAAAAGGACTCAAATCTGTTTTAAAAGAAATAGAAGAGCCCATTTTCGATCTTTCTGCACAAGAACAAACTCATAGTGGAGATAAAATCAAGGTGAACATTAAATATGCAAACATTGAGAATATTGATTTGAAAATATATCAATACACACAAAGCCAGGAGGAGATTCTATTAAAAAATGAGAATAAAAAAAACAGCAAATTAATAAAGACGGTAAAAGTCAAGTTGAACAAAACAAATTATTACATAAAAAAAGACACTGCGTTTGAACTAGATCCATTAGACTATGGACACTATTTTATCACAACTTCTCTCACCAAAGATATCGAGACAGACATTTACGTATCTGACCTTTCTTTTATAAGTTGTTTATCATACAAAGACGACGGAAAAAGATTTTTTGTTGCCGACTCTAAGACCGGAGCTCCAATAGAAAATGTCACTGCTTCTTTCTACTATAGAAATCAAAAGACAAATAATATCATATCAGACAAAAACGGATTCATTGAATATAAATCAGAGGAAGAAGACCGAGTTCTTTTTTCTATTGGCAAAGACAAACACTTAAGTGCTAAATATTGCAACATCTGGAAAAATTCGTTACGCAACAACGAACAGAATTTCACTTCTGTTCTAACAGATAGAGCCATATATAGACCTGGGCAAACCGTTTATTTCAAAGCCATATTAGGGACTTTACATGACAATGACAGCAACATGGTCATTTCATCAAAAAAGAAAATAACAGTAGAACTACGTGACGCAAACTATCAGATAATAGAAACAAAAAAACTGGAGACAAACGAATTTGGTTCCATAAACGGATCTTTTATCATACCTGCTAACAAACTATCAGGCAACTTCTGTATCATTGTTGATAATGAAAGTCAATACTTCAAAGTTGAAGAATACAAGCGACCAACCTTCGAAGTCGACATCAATAAACCTCAAGGTTCTTATTCGTTCGGCGACAAGATCACGACATCAGGTTCTGCCAAATATTTAATCGGGACAGAGTTAGACAAAGCCAAAGTGAAATATACCATTTCAAAAATGCCTTATTGGTCTTGGTATTGGGGTGGCAGTCAGAAAGAGATCATAGAACAAAAAGATACGATAACAGACTCAAAAGGCGTTTTCTCCATCTCATTCACACCCAAGAAAAACGAGGATGAAAGAATGGCGACATACCGCTATTCCATCTCTGCAGAAATAACCGACAATAACGGAGAGACTCAATCTAAAGAGATATACATCGTTATTGGCGACAGATCGATGGTTTTAAACTTCCCTTTGAATGAAAGAACACTTACTGATTCTCTCTGCAAACAGAATTTGTATGTCACGAATCTCAACGGAGAAGGCATTGAGAAAGAAATCTCATACAGCATTCAATCCGAAAACAACCAAACGAAATTGGAAGGCAAAATCTCTTCAGACAAAAAAGGAACGGCCTATTTACCTACATCTGTTTCTAAATTGGAATCGGGCAAATATAAAATCATATTCAAAGGCCTCGACGATCAAAACAGAGAGGTGTGTGATTCCTTCACAACAATTCTTTACAGGAAGACAGACAAACGTCCGCCTGTAGAATCACCATTGTGGTTTGAAGCTCCTGATAAAAATGAATACAAATGGAATGACAAAATCAGTTTCAGATTCGGTTCTTCCTTCCAAGATGCCTATCTTCTTTATGTCATAGAAGACGAAAATGGCATTGTAGAACAAAAATGGAACAAACTAAACAATGAGATTAAGGGAATAAACTACATTTTCAAAAAAGAAAATGGATATGCTTTGACATTCCATTTCTATATCGTAAAAAACAACAAGTTCTATTCGGAAAAATTCGATATCTCTAGAGAAAATGAAGACAAAACATTACCTGTAAAACTTACCGTATTTAGAGACAAAACAACTCCTGGTGCTAAAGAAACATGGACTTTGAATGTAGCAAAGACGAAAGAAGCAGAAGTTCTAGTTTCTATGTATGATGCTTCCTTAGATCTAATTTCTCCTCTTTCATGGAGATTTAGTCCTATATATCAGAGATCCATATTAAAACTCAGATGGAATTACCCTGATTTTGGAGTTTCTTATCCAATCTCCCATTATCCAAGTGGATATAACGACTTATATAATCTTTCATTAGACCATTTTATCGACATAGAACAACAATTAGAGATACGCGATCATAGAAATGCTGTTTTTTTATGTGTATCTGAAGACATGAGTTATGATAGAGCATATTCAATGCCATCTCGAACAGCTAGGGCTGGGGGGAACTTAAATGAGGTTCAATCATTAAAAGCAAAAAAGGTCCAAATTTCCAATGCAAAAGAAGAAGCCATTACAGATAATGAGAAGCCATCCTTCCGTACCAATTTTGCGGAAACCGCATTCTTCTACCCTCAATTAAGGACAGACGATTCTGGAAATGTGACCTTCTCATTTCAAATGCCGGAGAGCCTTACAAAATGGAAGCTCATGGCATTGGCACATACCAAAGATCTGTTTTACGGACAGACAATGGAGTCGATCATAGCAAAGAAAGAGTTCATGATATCGCCTAACTTACCACGCTTCGTAAGACAAGGTGACCACTGCGTCTTCTCTGCTAAGATCACCAACCTCTCAGAGGCTGGCACCAACGGTATTGCCACCATCGAATTGGCAGATGCGGAAAACGACAAAACCATCATCAAAAAGGAGACTAAGTTTAAAGTTTCTGCAGACAGTTCCGTAACCGTATTTTGGGATATTGACATACCAGCAGACAAAGAGCTCATTGTAGTTCGCGTATTCGGTAAGTCAGACAAACTCACCGATGGTGAGCAGAAGCTATTGCCGGTTTTGACAGACCGTACAATCGTCACTCAATCGTTGCCACTCTTCGTCCGCGACGAGGGTAAAAGCACCTTCACTTTCACTCAGATGAAAGAGAATAAATCAACAACTTTACAAAACAGATTCATGAAGTTGGAATTCACCTCCAACCCTATCTGGTATGCAGTACAAGCATTGCCATCTGTCTCTGTTCCTGAATATGATTGCGTGCAATCCTTGACCGCAGCTCATTACGCAACGGCACTCTCGGAGTATATTGCAAAATCCAATCCTCAAATCTCCAACATCATCAACATCTGGAAGCAACAGAGTGCCGACAAAAAGACACTCCTTTCTAACTTGATGAAGAACGAAGAGGTGAAGAACATTCTGCTCAACGAGACGCCTTGGGTTATGGAGGCTAACAACGAGACAGACCAGAAGCAAAGACTTTCTCTCCTACTCGACATCAACGAGCAGCAAAATAAAAAGACTGAAATGCTAGACCGTCTGAATAAATTGAGAAATAGCGACGGAAGCTACAGCTGGTTTGCCGGAATGAATGGCAGTCAATACTTAACGCAAATAGTCTTGACCAACTTCGGTAGATTAAGAAAATTAGGCGCAGCCAACTACAACGACGATGAAATGGCAAAGATGAAAGAGTCATTCGGTTTCATTGATCATTGCATGAAAGAAGACTTTGACGACTTGAAGAAGTATTATCCAAAAGATTATCAAAAGCGCGCTTACATCAGCATGACTGATTTGAATTACTTCTATATTAAGACACTCTTCCCTGAAATAAGCACGAACAAAGAGGCAAAACCTGCCTACGAATTCTATCTCTCCATCATCAAAAAACAATGGAGCGATTTATCCCTTTACGGAAAAGCTTTAGCCGCTATCATCATGCAGAAGAACAATGATGCGAAAGAGGCGAAAAACATTATCGAATCATTACGTCAATATGCTACCGTCACGAAAGACAAGGGCATGTATTGGGAGAAGAACAAGAGCGGATACTTCTGGCACGAATCGACCATCGGCACACAAGCTGCTATTCTCGAGGCCTTTGCTGAAGTTGGCTGTCCAGCCTCCGAAATTGACGATATGCGCACATGGTTATTACAACAGAAGCGAACCCAACAATGGGGAAGCACTACGGCTACCGTCGACGCTATCTATGCCCTTTTGCTCAATGGTTCTGATTGGTTGAAAAACAAGAACGAAGTTTCCATCCAGCTCGGTAACGAAACTGTCTCTACAGAAGCCGCAGAAGCTGGCACTGGTTACATCAACCAATTCTACAATGCTGAAAATATCAAGTCAGAGATGGCAAACGTCACCATCGACAAAAAGGGAACGAGTCCATCATGGGGAGCCATTTATTGGCAGTTCTCCGAAAAAATGGACAAGGTTGAAAAGTCAAAATGCGATTTACAGGTTGAGAAAGCAGTTATGCTAGAGCAAAACGGTAACAACAAGAAGGTTTTGGTTCCAATAACAGATAAGACAAATTTGAAGGTCGGCGATAAGCTTGTCGTACGCCTCACCATCCGTGCTCACCGCGATTTGGAATACGTTGCGTTGAAAGATCAGCGTGCCGCTTGTCTGGAGCCTAAACAACAGCTTTCAAGCTACAGATTCTCTGACGGAATAGGATATTACCAATCGCCGAAGGATGCTTCCATGCAATACTTCTTCGACTACCTAAGAAAAGGCACATACGTTCTCGAATATCCTCTTTACGTAACCCACAGCGGAGAGTATTCCAACGGAATAGCAACCCTTCAATGCCTCTACGCGTCAGAGTTCGTTTCGAACACTGATGGTGTAAGAATAAAAGTGGAGAAATAAAGGTAAGAACAAAAACAATTATTGAAAAACAGGAGTCAACCAACAGGATTTGACTCCTGTTTTTTTTAGAGGATTCGTTTCTTTAAAGCTGGATTCAAGCGGACAATGCAACCTCATTTAAATCCAAGTTTGTCAATTGTTTAAATTTTTGTAAAGGAGTCATATACCCTAATCTTTTCCTCGGTCTCGAGTTTAAGATGTTTTG
>JALNVE010000199.1 GCA_023227695.1 Paludibacteraceae bacterium | reverse complement strand
TATGCTGGTTTAGGAATTGGTGGTTCAGACTACTATTCTCGTGAAAACTATGCATTTGCATTAGGTGTCAACTACAAATTTTAAAACACCAGGCTTCCAGATAAAACAAAAAGTGGGCTGCATCAGATGATGCAGCCCACTTTTTGTTTTAAACAATTATTTAGTTGACTTTGAAATCAATTCAAAAATTTGTTGAGAATCTTTGCCTTCGTGCAATTCAACCTCTGTAATTGGAGTAAATGAATAAGGGATATACTTCAATAGCTGAGAATAGCAAACAGCGCCATCTTCTGTTCCCATTAAAGTCATCTGTATTCCCGAATTATTTGATACCATTAAATCGTGCATCTTATCAAACTCATGATTATTATATAGCTTAAGAATTTTCTCCAACTCTTTAACGTCAAAGTCAAGAGTATACTTCTTAACCTCTTTTCCTGTAGGAAGATAAATAAATTTATCTTTTCTCATGAATAACATCACAAGTCCTAAAATTAAAATAAATATACCAACAGTAAAAAGAACATTCATCAATGAATCATTTGAAATAAGAGTCAATTTCTGATTGTTAGTCAACATCAACACTCCACCAATCACCATTAATACCAAAGGAATCATAATACTTGATTTTTTCTTGATTATTTTTCCTTTTGAAATTTCTAATATACATGAGTCTAAAGCTTCCATCTTTTCCATAAAATTCTGAATTATAATAAATAAACCTATAAAATGATAATAATTTGATTTTTCCTACAATACATATCTAAGAATAGAGATGTAAATCCATCCCTGAGAAATAAAGAAAAATCACAAATAACGACAGACAACAAGAATCAAAATATGATTCCGAAGTGTCTGTCTAAAAAAAGGGATTACAGGTAATAAATCATATCAGAATTTTACGCATGCCATAGATGTAGTGCCCGGCCATGCGTTTGGAAGTGGAGATAAGATTAGAGATTTTCTCATACATTTTGTCTTTCTCAAGAGAGTTTCTAGTCCAACATCTCTCCACCCAAAAAAAGTATTTAGTGAAATCCGTATTAGTTCTACTAAAAAAATGATTTGCGACAGGCAAAACAACTCCATTAGAAGATGAAGTTAGTGTTCCTTCTAGAAAGTAGAAAGAGTTATCAGAATCATCATCAACAGGTATTAGGGCAGATTCAACATTAGCTTCCGATTCTGAGACATACAATGCGTCAACACGCTCCTTCGCTACAAATAGTAAAGAAAAGAAGAGTGAAACAACAAATATACATCTCAAAAATTTTGACATACAACTTATGTTATCAATATTAATCAAACAGATTGCCCTGTTGACTGAATCGTATCTTACCCAAATGTCTATAAGCAAGTTCCGTCACCTCACGTCCTCTAGGCGTACGTTTGAGGAAGCCCTCCTTTATCAGAAACGGCTCATACACCTCTTCTATGGTGCCGGCATCTTCACCTAAAGCCGTAGCAATCGTTGTCAAACCGACGGGACCGCCATTGAACTTATCAATCATCAGATTCAAAATCTTGTTATCAATCTCATCCAATCCATAACGGTCAATAATCAGTGCCTCTAAAGCGTATTTTGCAATTTCAAGATCAATACGACCATTTCCCTTCACTTGAGCAAAATCACGTACACGACGCAAAAGAGCGTTTGCTATACGCGGAGTTCCTCGGCTTCGTCCTGCTATCTCAGAAGCAGCATCGCGCTCGCAAGGCATATTCAACAAAGATGATGAGCGTTGAACGATATTCGTCAAGACATCAATGTCATAATATTCCAAATGGCAGTTGATACCAAAACGGGCACGCAAAGGACTTGTCAACAAACCGCTTCGTGTCGTAGCACCCACCAATGTGAACGGGTTCAAATCTATTTGAATGGAACGGGCGTTAGGGCCTTTATCCAACATAATATCGATTCGATAATCTTCCATGGCAGAATAGAGGTATTCCTCCACTACCGGACTCAATCGGTGAATCTCATCAATGAAAAGCACATCGTTGGGCTCGAGATTGGTCAGTAATCCAGCCAAATCTCCCGGTTTGTCCAAAACCGGACCAGAAGTCAGCTTGAAGCCAACGCCCAACTCATTTGCAATGATGTTTGAAAGCGTAGTTTTTCCTAATCCTGGCGGACCATGAAAAAGGATATGATCAAGAGGTTCGCCTCTCATCTTAGCTGCCTTAACAAATATACGCAGATTCTCGATGATTTTGGTCTGACCTGAAAAATCATCGAACGACAAAGGTCTAAGAGCGTTTTCAAACTCTCTCTCCTTCTCATTTACTGAGGTATCACGTATATCAAAAGGCTCATCCATTCTAAAAGAATCTATACAAAAATAATTATTATTGGTTGTTTCCGAACAATCGGTCTAAACATTTACGGATATTGGGCACCACATCGCATCTATCAGAAATGTTTTTAAAACGCTCCTTCACGTATTTCCATCTCCATCTGTATCTAATAAAAAAATAGAACGAAACTGGCAGTGAAAAGATGAACGCCAACCAGAACCAAATGGATGGTGCTAAAAAGGCTGCTATGATTCCATAAAAAAGATAGAATAGAGGGAACAACAAACCAGCCGCACCAAATACGAAGGAGGCCTCGAATCCTGAACCTTTAGACTTCTTCGCAAACTTCTTTACTAAGACAAATGGAATTCCATTGAAGACCAAAGAGTAAAAAACAAGGACAGAACCAACTGTCAAATAAGCTATATGAAGGAACAAAGACAAATCGAGTTTCTTTCCATCTTCATAAACTCTTGACGAGAAAGAGACATCAGGATGAGACTTCATCCACTCGCTGCACAAAGCGTCCAACTCTGCTATAGCAGGATCACCTTCCTTCTCTTTCTGTTCCAACAGATCCACTACCCGCTGACGGGCAATCAAGCGATTGGTTTCATTCTCATCAGCGCACAAGGTTTTTAACATCTGCTCATTATAAAGATAAGATGCTACATAAAAAGTATCGTAATGATCCTCTGATTGGATATTCAGCATTAACGAAGCCATACGTGAGTATAAATCATCACGAAGATGATTTTGAGCCACAGGGGCATTCTCCTGAAAGCCCTCCCAATAATCTTTTATACTGATTGTCCGACCAAAATTAACGACCAAATGGTTGCCAGTATGGTTGTAGTTTCCATAATCAATTCCAACAGGAACAATCTTCACGTAATCACCCTCAGGCAAAAGTTCTTGAGTTGAGAATGCAATACGAAACATACCCTTCACCAAACACCTCAATCTGCGATGTTCATCCTGACCACCTTCAGGCATCAAGCAAAGAAACTTTTTATGCTTCAATACCTCTACAGACTGGTCGAATGAGTCCTCATTTTTTTTGAGGTTTTGAATCCCATCACGAATACGATAAGCAGGCATGATACGGATTGAGCGCAAAGCATCAGCCTGCCTCTTTTTTTTAAATAAATCGGCACGGGCTAGAAAAACGATGGGTGAATGTACCGAGGACAATAAAGCCAGGGCATCCATCAAAGCATTCTGATGATTCGGCGCAAATATAACGGAGGCATTCTCCGGGATATTCGTTTCTCCATTTATTTCCACAGAAGAAAACCAACGTTTGAAAATAAAATTAGTATAAACCCGCAACATGCTATATGTCACGGAAGGTCCATATATCTTATTCATCTTCTAATTACTATATATATACATTTGTAGTTGTTCCATCTTCGAATTGGTCTGGATACAAAACGATAAAACTATTATTTGCGAAATATTTAGACAGCTGCATGGGCAACTTGTCCATCGAAGGATTGTACGAAATCGCTGTTTTACGGGAAGATATTACTACTAAAAGGTCGTTATTCATCACCTCTCTTGTTAAGATCAAAAAATCATCCCAATTATCCAAAGTCTCAAAAAAAGTCTCCACACCAAACTTATTTCGTCGAGCCAAAATCTTTATCTGTTCCAAAGTATCAGGATGGGCGAAAAACGTAGTTGTAGCACCAATCTGTTTACTTATATTCTTCACACGGTCATACCATTTCACGAAGCCGACCTCAAACTCTGCCTTGGCTGGCACAGCCACAATCACACGTTTGATAGTACTCAATGGTTGAATGGACTTAAAGACCAGAATCATCTGATTCGTAACCTTCAGTAGATTCTCTGTTTTTGCACCAAAGAACGAATCAGCAAAATGAGCCTTATGATGCAAGCCCATCACCACTTCAGTAATACCGTTTTCCTTTATTGTATGAATAATTCCACTTGTCACATTGGCATCGTAACGCGAAATCATCCTCATCGTATTATCTGTTGCAGAGGCAATACGAGCCGCCTTCTCCAGCATCTTTTTCCCCTTTACCATGCATGAATTGTCCTGCGAGTCGTTCGCTACATTCAACGCATATAGAGGCTCCTTACTTTTGTTTACCTTCAACAACACAGCCAACTCCATCAAACTGTTTAGAGTATCCGGATTATAGAGTGGAATCAAGATACGATCCACCAACTTCTCTTCGGTCATCTCATTATCGATACGATCAAGCTGAGTTGCCAACTTACGTGCAGATCTCTCTGTTGCCAAAGATGAAATAGTGCAAGTAACCAAAATCATAATGATGGTTCCGTTCAAAATATCATCATTGAAAAGATAGATAGGCATACCATCTGAAGTGTGTCCCATCACAATCTGATGGCCAATCATCACTGCAGCCAATGTAGCGGCAGCCTGAGCATTACTTAAACCGAATATCATCAAGCCCTCGGCCTTCGTCATTCCAAATCGTCTACGGGTTACAACTGCTGCCAAATACTTTGATAAAGTCGCAACAACGGTCATCACAACGGCTGCAATGAGCGTATCAAAGCCGCTGAAGACAACCTTCACATTGATCAACATTCCCACTCCAATCAAGAAGAACGGAATGAAAATAGCGTTTCCTACAAAGTCCAGTCGGTTCATCAACGGAGATATCCTAGGGATAAAGCGATTGAGCGACAAACCCACCAAGAAAGCACCAATAATTGGTTCCAATCCTGCCAGCTGAGCCAAGAAGCTGCCCAAGAAGACCATTGCTAGAACAAAGATATATTGCAAAATACTATCTTCATAACATTTAAAGAAATGGTATGCAATTTTCGGGAAAATATAGATAACGATAAAGCAATAAATCAGAATCGACACTATTAATTGAATCCAAAATGAGTCCTTTAAATCACCCTTAGACATGGCAACAATCACGGCCAAAATCAACAAGGCCAATGTCGTTGTGATCATTGTACCTCCAATAGTAATACTGACCGAAGTGTTCTTTGTGACACCAAAACGACTCACAATAGGATACGACAGCAACGTGTGTGAAGCATACATACTTGCAAGAAGTATAGTCGACATGTAAAGATATTGGGTTGAATCAAATCCATTTCTCCATACAACAGGGTCACCTCCAGCCGTTGCATTCAAGAAGTATTGAATCAGAAAATAACCTGAAACCACACCGATAACCATTGGTATCAGGAAAGTCATCATACCAAAATAAATGCCTTTCGTCTTGTTCTTTTTGAAATCGGTCAGGTCCATTTCCAAGCCAGCAAGAAACATGAGGTAAAGAATACCTACGGTTCCAAACAACTGAAAACTATCGTCTCTTGAAAGAATATTAAATCCATTTTCACCTAAAACCAAACCTGACAGAATGAGCCCTATGATATGAGGAATTCTGAAACGATCAAGGATAAGTGGTGCAAACAAGATAATAAACAAAACCAACGAAAATATCAAAATAGGATTTGATAATGGCAAAGTGAAGTCAATATGTGAAAAAAGTTCCTTCATAAATGAAATGTATATATCTTGTTATTTTCGTTTAAAGACAAAAATAGGCAAATTTTCAGAATAAAAGAAACTTGTTGTTTCGCAAAGAATAGAAAGAGAGACAAAAAATTAAAATTAAAATCGGAGAGACAAAAAAGTTGGCTCATCTCTCCGAAAATAAAATATCTCTGCGAAAAAAATCTTATCCGTGGATGGTTGTTCCCGAATTCTTTCCAATCTCATCTGCCTTAGTGATAATCACATTCTTAACACCTGCAGCAATG
>JALNVE010000198.1 GCA_023227695.1 Paludibacteraceae bacterium | reverse complement strand
TCACTCCATCTGAAATGAGATTTTCTGGTGCACAACCTGTTGCATCAATAGAAAGAGCGGTTGCTGTATTGTAAGTTTGATTACAAAGTGTAGCAGAAGCAGACAATGAAGTGTGAAGATCATCAGTAAGAACAATACCATCCTTCAGCTTCACTGTAATAGTATCCACACCGTCTACAAAATTGACAGAATTACCACCTACTACCTCAAAGTTTACTTGATCCAACAGAGTAAGCTGTGCGCTTGTGATTCCGCACGTAGCAGAGAGCGTTACATTTTGCGAAGGAACATCTTTACTTAGAGCCATGCTTGAAGTCGAGAAAGTAAGAGATGGCGTACAAGCCTCAGAAGAGACTGTAATGGCGTCACTACTTACAGCTCCGTTAACAGCAGTCAATGTAGTATTGATCGTTACATTATGGCACTCTTTGAGACGAACAGTAGCTGTTGCCTGACCATTGTCGAATACAAGTGTATTACCTTCAACAACCTCGAAATGTGTATCATTTCCGAAAGAAAGGGTTGCTCCCTGAAGGCCACAAGTACCCGTAACAGTAACCACCTGAGTTGGGTTGGTTATACTGAGATTGACAGTGCTTGGTGTAATGGTCAATGCAGGATATGCCGTTTCTACGTGGAAAACTCCCGAATAGGTTTTTATACTATTTTCTCCATCTGGCACAGATACCATCAACCTGTAATAACCTGGTTGAGAGACAGCAGTATCTACCACTTGTGCTTGAGCAGGAGAGTCAAAGACAGTAGAATTCAAAGCAATATGACTTCCAACATCAGAGAAACCATTTCCATCATCAGAGTACTGCCATACCGCATAAGAACCTGCTTCATCAGATTCACTTGCTACTTTTACAGAATCTATGGATACGGATAATGTGTCAGAACTTCCAATACAAGGAGCCTTATCTACAAGAGCACCTGTAGCAGGTACAAATTCAGCTCCTAAGCAAGAACGTACCACATACGGATCTGAAGTTCTTACCAACCTATAAACATTACCCAGGCAACTATCAGCATCTGTCTTGACATTTGTTTCGAATTGGCAAGAAACACGAACTGTATAATTACCAAACTGTTTTGCCGTATAGGTAGCATTAGTAGCACCACTTATTTCCACTCCATTTTTTAACCATTGGTATTGATAGCCAGAAACCGCCTCATTAATGCCATTTCTAGAATAACTGAAATTGGCAGTTAAAGTTCTACCGTTTACAGTGTCAGAAAGACAAGCTCCTTGCGCTCCCCCATCTGTAATGGTGGTTAAAGGCATCGAGTTCATGGCATAATAGAGTGTGTCTCCCTCTACATAGAAATATATTTCCTGATTGGAATTGTCCCATGTAGCATCATTGTTATAATTAAAATCAAACAAGAAACGACCTATCACAGGTTGTTGGTTCTGAAGGTTTGCTCTACAATTTGGATCTGAATTATACGTAGCATAGAAATAGTTAGATATGCCATTTACACTGGAACAGGTCTCTACTGTACAATTATTTTTACCTTTCATATAATTGCTTACTTGGGAGGTAGGGAACCCATAAATTCCGTATGTTCCAAAACTCAACTCCGGCAAATCCACTTGAGCTTTTAAACCTAAGCCCGAAAGGTCAATTAGGACTCCTGCCCATGATAAATTCACACCCGTACCATTATATGAATCAGCAGAACCTGTTGTACAACTTTGTGATAAGTTTTGAACCTGATCAGGATTAGCTCTATCAATTACAGTTTCGCCATTTTTGAGAGTAAGCGTAAAATGTCCAACCAACGTTGTATCATTGAAAGAATAGCCTGAGACGTTTGCATATTGTGATACGCAAGAAACAGAGGCATCAACCAAAGAAAGATGAACAGTACAAGAACCTAAATCCAGAATCTTACTATCACCCATATATACAGCATAGGTCAGTGTGGCTGTTTGACCATCACGGTCACCTATATATTTAGAATAGAGCGCATCTCCATTTTCCAGTGAGACAGACTCAAAACTCACATAGTTCACATCAGTTCCCAACTTGAGGGAATCGTTGCTTGAAGTTACCCTTATGGTATATCCATCAGGCAAATCAGTCAAGCTAAATGGAACTACCTTGGTTAAATTATTAGGAATATAAAGATTAGCACAATCTGTTATCACGAAGGAAGGAGCCTTACCCTCAAAGGTACATGACGTTTGAGTTAACGAGTCTTCAGCCTGAAAGAATTTAACCTTGCCGCTTGACGACACATTGCCCGTAAACAACACATGCAACGTGATTGGAGATGTAATATTTTCTCTAATAGTCACTGTATCCAAAGGATCGTTACCATAACCAATGATAACAAATCCAGCTGGTGCAGCAACTATCAGAGGGTTGTCTGTCAAAACACCAGATGTAGAGCTTATCACGAAACTTCCTGCATCTGCATTGGCTTGTTTCACCACAGGAGTCGAAACACAATTTCCGTTATCAAGTGTTACCGAAATAGTAGGAGCAACAACCGTAACACTTACAGTTACACTCTTTGCATCGGCATAAGTGGATGTTACATTAATGGTTTGCTGTTGTGCTGTTGATATAATGTCTGTGTCATCTATCTTTGCATACACTGTGGTTGATGCAAGAGTACCAGAGCCTCTGGACAAGGTAAGACTTTTCGAGTATTCACCATTTTCACTTGTACTCAAGAGCATATTAGTACCAACCGCACTCACCGTCACATCACTTTGAAGCACGTTTCCACTTACGGTAAAAGTAACTTTGTTACTTTCACCACCATAATTAGCAGTTAAAGAACCAGAAGCTGCAGAAACTGTCATTTCCGGACCATTGACAGTAACTGGAATAGTGACAGTCTGAGTGTCTGCATTGGTAGAATTAACAATAATACTATCCGTCAGCTGACCTTCCGTTTCCAATGCCGACGCACTGATACGGACATACACCGTAGTTGCAGAAACAGTTTTATTTTCTGCCATTGACAGAGAGAGATATGAATAATAAGTATCCCCTGTTGTAGAAAACTCCAACCTACTTAATTCGTCATCAACATTCACACTACCTTCCAACCCTTTTCCTGAAACGGTAAATGTTCGAGTCTCTGCACTGACAGTATTCCAATCGGATGTCAATGCGGTCAAAGAAGTTGGAGTGGCTGTGATAACGGGACCAGAAACGGTTGCATTAACAGTGACTGTCTTCTCCTCAGTTCCTGCACCTTCAGGAGTAGAGATGGTGACTGTCTCCTGTGCTGTTCCGCTTGTCTTGGTTGCAGAGGCTTTGATACGGAAATAAATTGTACCTTCAGCCGTATCGCCTGATTTAGTTATCGTAATTGAATTTGTGGTGTAAGTTACACCATCTGTAGACATTTCCAACACACTGCTTCCCGGCAACGAAACTGTTATATTCCCTTCTAGGGAAGAACCCGTCACAGCCAATGTGCTGGCGGTACTAGCCTGTCCCTGCGGAGTGGAAAAACTCAACGAAGTAGGACTTACAGTTAATTCCGGACCACAAGCGTATTGGTAAATGGCAGTATCTTTTAATCCATTGGCATCTTCAACTATGACACGATAATAAAGCTTGGTAACATCGAAAGTGGATCCCGAAGTCAAAGTCAACACATTTGTTGTTGAAGAAGAGCCAGAAGTGGTAGAAATAGCCGTACCGCTCCAATTTGTTCCATCGGTAGAGTTATACCATGAATACGTATAGTTTGCAGTTCCGTTTGTAACGGTAGCCGTGAGTTTATCAGTACCATCTCCTGTGCCACTGCATATTGCATGCGTTCCTGCCTCTGTAATCTTCACAACAGGAGGACAGATAGAAGTAAGGGAAATAGAAGAAAGATATGCATCACTACCACTACCATTATCACCATAAGCACCCATCACAATTTTTCCTGTTGCATTAGATGTCGCCGTAAAAACAAAAGTTTCTGTCGTGTGAACATAATCATTATTATTCGTTCCTAACCTAAACGAATTTCCACTGTTCATTGGCAGAGAGGCTACTGTCACCTTAATGTATTTAGGTGTAGTATTATTTATAACCGTCAATTTATAGGCTTGACCTTTAATCAAAGAGACATTATTGTTTGAAGAAACGGTAGCTCCCGAAGTACCACCCCATTGATACGGATCAGTATTCACCCAAGTACCACTGTCATCTTTTGTGAAATTTGAATTAATCCCAGCTGGATTTGCAGCATTCAACAGCGATTCTCCCGCACAGCTACTTGCCGAAACATTGGCTGTTGACGATATATTATAGGTGCTATTTGTTGCGGTCAAAGTGGCAACAAGTCCATCGTTCGGAATATCACCAGAGACACCGACAGTCACAGTTGCAGTACCACCCGAAAAAGTGACACTTGTAGGAGAAACCGAAAACGAACTTGCATTTGTTCCTGAAAGTTGCAATGTAGCCCCAGAAAGGTTGGATGTTATAGTCACAACCTGTGAAGTTGAAGTTTTACTCAAAGTAATTGAACTTGGAGAAAGTGCCAAAGTAGGAATTTTAGCAGAGAAAGAGCAGGATGTTTTTGAACTAGCAGCATCTCCGAAAGAAACTTGGCCAGAAGCATCTGAACTGCCCACAAAAAACACATAATAAGTAGTAGAGCTTGAAATATTTGACGTTAATGTAAGCGTCTGCTGGTCATCTGATGAATTATATGAATCGTTAGTAGAAATCACAAAACCGGATGGAGCTGTAATGGTAAGCGTATTATTAGATGCCACACCAGAAGTAGAGGTAACAACGAACGTTCCTGCAGAAACTGAACTTGCGCCAACAGGCTTAAACACATTTGACGTTGCACTGCAAGTTCCCTGGGTTACGGTAATAGTTGGCATGCTTGCACTTATGGTCACAGTAGCATTAGTTGTTGTATTTCCTGTAGCCTCAGTAGCAGTAACAACCACCTGATGAGATCCAGCAGTCAATTCGGCACCACTATATGAAACAACACCAGTGCTATAATTTACAGAAAAAGCAGCATCTCCAGATGTTTTACTATAAGTTATAGATCCTGCAGAACAAGCTGTAGACGAAGTAGGAACTGTCGTCACTGTTGCAACAGACGTTTTCTCTGTTCCAACAGTAATGGTATGCTCTCCACTATAAGCTAAACCAGACAACACTGGACCTGAGGCAACAGAGATGGCTTGAGATGCCGAATAACCCGTACCTACACTATTTGTTGCATAATATCTTACATATAAAGAAGAATTATCATCATAATCTGCAACACTACCACCTGATGAAAAATTAGTCCAATCCCCATTATTCGAACTATTAGTAGAACAAATCTGCCAGCCTTGAGCAGTAACAGTAGAACCATTGTTATTAATACTTGGTGTATTTGGCAAACTCAAAGTTCCTCCCCTACATACAGAAGTAGGATTTCCTACTGGATACGAACCAACAGTAGGTACTGAGGAAAACGGAGTGGTAGAAAAATAAATCTTATTATCTGCTTCTTTTAAGTATATGTAAAATGTACCACTACTTTCTTGCACAGAAAAACTAAGGTGCATTTCAGTATTATATGAATTCTTTTGTGAATTACTCACAGTCAAACCAGATATACTTACTACCCCAGTTATATCCATATTATCAGTGGAGTATGTAGTTCCACCAGTCATTTTTATATCATAATAACCATAAGCAGATCCAGAAAGGCTAAATGTGATGACAGCACCAGATATAGATCCTGGAGTCACTGTCGTTGGCAACGTAGCCTTCACCTCTTCTGCTGATACAAGACATACCAAAAGAGCAACGAATGTTCTTAATATCGTTGCATTAAAAAGAGACTTGCATGTGTTTGAAATTCGCAAAGCGAATGAATGGATACTACCACTATTACTGCAGCCGTCTGTCAGTGACAAACTATTATGATTGTCACCTGCCATTCTATATTTTAATTGAGTTTCCATAAGACACATTTTTTCAGTTCAAGAATAAATAAAATCACTTCGAAGAACGTTAAATAAGAAAGTGAAGATTAGGGTTTTACTCTTTTCATTTCCCATTAAGTTGCCTCAATTTTGTCAGTATTAGCTTTTCTAAAATACTAAAAGTTACGACGAATCTGTAC
>JALNVE010000197.1 GCA_023227695.1 Paludibacteraceae bacterium | reverse complement strand
TTCAAAACATCCGCTGATGGTATCCATCACCTCGATGAGGTAACGGGTAGAATCACTTGCGTTACGAGTCTTTGAAGATCCTAATTTGGATAATTGTCCACAATCTAAAGCAGGAGTCTGTTTACTTGTTCCGTTTAGACGGTATACTTTGTATCCAATATTGTTATTTGGTATAAATATGTTATTCGCTTTAATGCTTTTCTCCACACTATCACACAATGAAATCGTTGTTCCATAACAGAACTCCTTTTTGCCGAAAGGTTTGTAATCGAAAGTCTTTTCAATTTTAATCTCAATGTTGATTTTCTCACCTTTACAAAGAGAAACAGTGTCTATTTGGTGAACCGCATATAGAGCACTTTTATTACCATCTGTTTTAATAGACTCTTTGGGTTCCCATACAAGTTTTGTATTATAGTCAAGAACATTAATGTCTGCACCTATTTTTGTTTTGAGGTTCTCAATCTCATTGTTAGCACATAAATAGACAGTGGTGTCCTTCTCCGGATAAGGAAGGTGAGGTTTTGGGTTGATGATGGCATCAATGCCTATGAGATCTCCGTAACAACCAGTTATGTCATTCTTTAAAGAAGCGAAATATAGGTTCTTTTTAAGAGATGTCAGATATTTACCAGCTACAGTATCCAAAGTCAACTGATTACTAATGATCTCTGTCGTGTCTGACTTATATAAGTAAAGGTTGTACTGTGATGGATCTGGATTGGATACCTTTATTAGATTAGAAGGATCGCCTTCGCAGATAACCATTGTACTTGAATCAATAACAGGAATGTCTCTTACAGAGTCGTGTACAATCATACTTACGTTCAACCAAGGACCTTTACATCCATAGGCTGTAACCTGTCTAGTACAATAATAAGTGGTATCTACTTTGTCGAAGTTGATATCTACATGATTTAAAAGTCTATCGAAGTTGTATTTTACAAGTGTGTCGCAATCATCAGCTACCTTGTCTTTGCGGTACCATTCCATTATATATTCTTTAGAAGGGTAACCTATAGCAGGCAATCTATTAGTGCTGTAAATAATATTGCCTTTGCAATAGTTAAGAGCAAGGCTAGTCTCCGTTGCTGAAATAGTCTTTGTCGTATCTCCAATTTTTGCAAAGGAGTTAATAGCATCGGCTACAACAATCTTGAATGTATCAGGAAGGCTGACGCAATTGTTACTGTCGACTCTTACTACAATAAACTTGTGTGAATTAGCAGCTAATGTGCTGGTATTAGGGTCGTATGAGTCAGGAATGGTTTTGTATACATCGTTGCCGATACGGTTTTCAGGAAGAGCAACACTTGAGGTCTCTTCTTTCCAAAACCATTTGTTTCCCTGCGTAAATTTCGAGGTCTCTTGATCCAAGAAATCGAAAATGTTCTTAGTTGGAGTATCTCCTGTACAATAGAGTGTTGAATTTTCCATTGTAGGTTCTTCTCTATTATAACAATTTACTTTTAAGGTGACGAGACTTCCAGCACCTAAACATCCTTTTGCCGTTTTGCCTTGTACTACGAAGTTAAGGAAATAATAACCTTCTGCAGGGCAATCTTCTGCTGTTTGAAGAAGGTTGACCAAAGTGTCCAGTACTACAGAATCTTGAGAGATAGCATAGGATAGGGCTTCCGTTAAATCACTTGAATGTGATTTGTCGTAATTGTAGAATAACAGATTACTTCGGTTCCAACTAGCGCTGTTCCAACCTTGAATCTTGGTGATTATCTCATTCCCTGTTGGCTTGTAGTATTTACAGATCTCAATGGTGTCTGTTTTTAGTGAATCCGCTTTCGGATTTAATGTGACATAAACTGTTTCTGGGGTACTTTCACAATTATCTTTAAAGAAAACTGCAGAATAAGAGAATGTTCCTGATGTGTCTTGTCTTATGTTTATTTCATCACTTTCTCCAATTAATACTCTATGTTGAATAGGTAACTTTTCGTTCAGATACCACCTTACATTGTTATTGTTGTCGTTATTGCTGATCTTCAATGTGATGGAATCTTTTGGATTCAATGATTCGCATTGGTTTTCACCATTGACAACCTCTATTGTTGGTTTATCTGCAATTTTAAAGTCCGATACACTAATTACTATAGTATCATTTTCGCCAATACAATTATCAGAAAGACTCTTTTGCTTGATGATAATCATTGTGTTGCCTGCTATTTTTGTGTCGACTATAATATTTCCATCTTTATCTTTTTCGTCTTTTATAGACCAATCGATGGATTTATTATAGGTGTTATCCACATGAATAGTAGTGTCTATTGTTGTTGGATTATTATCCGGATCTTTTATGATATCAGCCCAGACGTCGTATTCGTTAAAAGTCTTTTCTATTGTTAATGGCAAAATTTCTCCGTCTAGACAATAGTACAATGTGTCTCGTTGTTTAAGTTGCTCATTGTCGTAAGTTAGAATAGGAGCGTCGATTGTCTTTTTGATGAAATTTATAGGAATAAACACATCACAATCTTTACTTGTTCCATTTTCACCAACTCTCCATGGAGAATCATATAGAATATATAACGTTTTATCTTCAGTTATTTCGTAGGTTTCGCCTGCTTTATTATCGTCATTAATATCAATGGCATAATCGTATGAAGGAGAAACTTCATATTTTGACAAAGTGTCTTCTGCCGTAAATAGAACATATACTTTAGTGACAGTATCGGGCATGTTGATGATATCGTCAATATCATCAGCTAATAGGTCAACGTCAGCGCCTCTACATTTTAATTTTGCATCAAGATTTTCTCTGTTCTCACCATATTTTGCAAATGTAACGATCTTTTTAGCTCCTAATAACTCATCCATTTGAGACTTGCTCACACCATGTATTTTAGCAAAGTTTGCTAAACTATCTCTTTTAGCTTGTTCCCATATACAAGAATCCTCAAATGCAATTGCTTTTGTGTCGATACTATATTTCGTTTTCAGTAATTCATTTATTTGGTCTACTGTAATTTCCATTTTGTTGCAAAAGTAAATGTCAATTTTCTCTGGCAACTCCGCGCAATAATTATCCGCATCGATACTAATCTTTATTTGTTTTTCTTTATCTTTTATATAAGATCCTCCTTTGAATGTTTCTTCATTATTCAATCCAGCACAATCACCTGTGCCGCCGCCAGTGCCGCTGCCACTACCACCGCCGCTGCTACTGCCGTCGCTTAACAATTCACATTTGTAATCATTCCAACTTTTCTCGTCTTTCAATTCTTTTGTTGAACCTTCAAATACTGATTTCTGATCGGAATTTATGCCGGTAACTGTCATTTCTGCTTCTGGTGATGTGACAGTCATCTTACCTAATTTACTGTTTTTTTCGTATGACCAATCTCCTTCTGGCTTTGTCTTTAAAGTGAGATTGATAGTGATAATATCTTGATATTTAACATCTGCAGGTACTTCTAATTCTCTAAAGTCCAATGTTACAAATCCATTTTCGATTAAGTAAGGTGTTTTTTTTGCGTAATCTGCATTATTCTTATTTAATAAAGATAAATATGTATTGATATTAGTAAGAATCCTTTTTTCCGCAGATTTTGTATTAGTGCTATTGCTGTTTAGTATATATAAAGCTTCTCTTGGGAGAACACTACCATCTTTAGGAGAATAATAAAGATAACCATTGACGATCTTTTGTGGGGTTACTTTTATAGAAATGCTTGTGACAGAATCAATGTATTCGGAGAAAGGAATATTTAGTTTTATATTTCTCATGCTTTCTTGGTTTTCGCCAACTGAGACATATAATTTGGTGCTGTATTCTTTGCCTGGTTCTAAAGTGGTTTCTGTTGATGATATTGTAAGTTTTGTCTCTGGTAAGTTTGCAGCTCCAACCATTAGAATTGCATTTGTGAGATAGTGGAACTCATTATCTGGAGTTATACAAAGTTTGAATGCGTCGGTAAAAACAGGAGCTCCCTTTGTGGGCTGATATTTTTCTGCCAAAATAGGGAAGGCTTTTAAGTCAAAACCTCGGGTATATCCATTTCTATACATAATGTCGCAAGCTCCATTCTTATAATTGTAATATATAGAACTTCCAATAGGATTGGTTGATGTCTCAGAACCTCCGGCATCTATAAATGAAAGGTAATTGGTCATTTTGTAACTGTTATAATTTTTACCTTCAATTTTATTGTCGCTATTTTGAAGTATTAGTTCTCCGTCAATTGAATTGAATCCTCCTAATGCAGAAAAACCAAATGTAATGGTTTCGTTTAGAATGTTATTGGCTATGCTGTCTGTTAAAAAATTAGCAATAATTGCATCAGGTGTAAATCCAGCTCTGTTGGATTCTCCAAGAACATCGCAATCATATACCAAGACATTCTTTTTTGGTAAAAGCGGATGTGAATAAACGATTGTGAGTGACCACCCAGAACATAATCCAGGAATGTTTGTAGCATCAGAGGTAAACTCATTAAGTGCAGTTTGAATGTTTGCAACGTAAATTCGGTGACTTTCGATGGGGGCATTTCCTACAATAATGTTTTTGATTAAGTCTGTTACGTCTGCATGACAAGAATAGTATCCTAAAGAAGGACCTCCCGCTTTGGTGGTCTTTTCAGAGGTTACTAATGTATATGTAGAATTATCAAGTTTAACATAAACTTCTTCTCTGTGGTCTGGTGTAACTCCGTCTTGTAATCTACCACCCCAAGTAAGTCTAGCATATTTGATGTTGCTTTTTCCACACTCTATGTCTGGATTTATTGTGCAAAAATCCGCAAAATTGGAGTTGGTGATTGTTAGGGTTGAAGTAGAAGAACTTCCATCTACATTAATTTCTTTAATGTCTCCTTTCTCTTTTTCAAGAGCTTCTTCTTTTGTAAGACTTGCAAAGTCTATTGGATCAACAAGCTCCGTATTCGTGTTTCCAACCATAATACAAGTTCCAGTCATTGTTTTATGAAAAACTGGATTAAAATCGGTACCGCTAACGCCTTGAGAGGAAAATATAAGAATAGTAAGAATGATAAAGAGATGATGTCTTTTCATGATTTGTTTCTTTTTGCTTATTTTAAATGTATATCAATTACTTCTCCGGTTTCGATTCATTCTATTATAACAAGGAAAAGTATTATTTTCTTTTATCGCAATAATCATGCCAATTGAAACATTTATTGTTTAATGCAATTGGAACTTGTTAAATGACAGCTGCAAATGTAGCATTTAAAATGTTAATATGCTAATCTATAGTTAATTTTGTGTATATTTTGCCAATTCAAATGTCATCTTTTCTTCTTTTTATCACTTATAATTGAGGGAGTTGTGTGAATGTTAAATTCATTCGTATCTACTATTGTATTTTGTTTGTTATTAACAACTAATATTTTTTAAAATGAGTTTCTATATGTTATCTGTAGGGAGTTGTGTGCATTTATAAAGCGTGAGAGAATTGAGTTTTTTCCAGCTGCACGGGCGAATGTGAGGTCCATATGGCTAGGACAAGTAAGGTTTTATAGTTATTTCGAGATTTTTGGGATCCAAAATAGGGCATTAGCACAGAAGAATTTGATTTGAAAGGACTTTTTTCGACAGAATCCGGATGCAACCCTTCCCGAAATCCCTCTTTTGGAAAAGAAAAACCGAGCCGGAAAGAAGATTCTTTCGATCTTTTTCCTCGAAAAACCCTTTCTCCGGAAAGGAAACCCGCCTCATTCCGGTCAAAATATCCCTCCAAAGCAGCAGGAATCCGCATTCCTCAAAACGGTATCAAAAACAAGTTCGCGTCTAACCGTCTGAGGTTCAGCCCAAGTGCGATTTTCCCGAAAAAAACATCCGAAAAGATTTGGAGGGGTGGGGTAAAGCGGCTACTTTTGCACCCGCTTTCGAGAGGTAAGCGGAGCGGCCTGGGCCGCGGAAAAAAAACTTAAAAAAAGGTTTGCGGATTCGAAAAAAGGTTTTACCTTTGCAACCGCAAAACGAAAGCCGAAGGCGCCGGAGGGCACCGGGGGGACAAGAAGAGAGAGATCTTTGAAGTATTGGCGATAGACGAAAAGGAAAGACAGGAAAGCAACAAGCAAGACCGTCAACAGAAGACAAATAACGGAAGTCCAGAGAACAAGAAAAAACAATCTTACA
>JALNVE010000196.1 GCA_023227695.1 Paludibacteraceae bacterium | reverse complement strand
GTCCTGCTCTTATTTGACTCCAGAACAGATGCACCACCAGTCATTTGTCAAAATAAAAAAATACAAATCAAAAAAAATATCCATTCCAGCAAGCTAGCTTGCTGGAATGGATAAATCATAGTAAGTTTGTCCAATAAAACCTGTAACGCTTATTTAGGACTTGATACAGCTGGTCTGTTTATTTCTCAGTTGTTGGTGTTTGTTTGATCTCAGTTGCTGGTTTGGCAATTGATTCGCGCATGCTGGTATCGGCCTCGATATTCTTCATCTTGTAATAATCCATGATTCCAAGATTTCCGTTTCTGAACGCCTCTGCCATAGCCAATGGTACTTCTGCCTCTGCCTCGATAACCTTTGCCTTTGCCTCTTGGGCTTTTGCCCTCATCTCCTGCTCCAAAGCAACGGCCATAGCTCTTCGCTCTTCTGCCTTTGCCTGTGCAATGTTCTTGTCGGCCTCTGCCTGATCCATCTGCAACTCAGCACCGATATTCTTACCGATATCAATGTCCGCAATATCGATAGACAAGATTTCGAATGCTGTACCAGCATCCAAACCTTTCTTCAATACCACTTTAGAAATGCTGTCTGGGTGTTCCAAAACCTCTTTGTGAGCCTCTGCTGCACCGATTGATGCAATGATACCTTCACCTACACGGGCAATGACAGTCTCCTCGCCGGCACCTCCGACCAACTGTTTAATGTTGGCTCTCACTGTGATACGGGCCTTGGTAATCAACTGGATACCATTCTTTGCAACAGCTGCAACTGGCGGTGTATCTATTACCTTAGGGTTAACAGACATCTGTACTGCCTGGAACACATCACGGCCTGCCAAGTCTATCGCCGTTGCCATCTGGAAAGACAATTCGATATTTGCCTTTGCTGCAGATACTAATGCATGGATAACTTGCTCAATATGACCTCCTGCCAAGTAGTGAGCCTCCAAATCATCTCTTTTGATGTTGTTCAGACCCGCCTTGTGAGCCTCAATCATACAACGTACAATTGAGTGTGGTGGCACGTGTCTGATACGCATCAACAGCAACTGGATAAGCGAAATGCTTACTCCTGATGCCTTTGCAGAGAACCATAAAAAGAAAGGAACGAAATGGAAAAATATCGCTAATACAATGATTAGAAATATTATTCCAACAAAACCTACTGTTAATGTCATAAAACAAACTTTTTTATTGGTTACTAATTACGAAAAATATACGATATAAAACAGACAACCTTTAGATTAACTGTTTGTAGTTTTTCTTACTAATACACTGTTCGAATAAACTTTCAAAACCTCAATTTCGGTATCTTCATCAATGAACTCATCCATTGTTTTGGCTTCCATCGTGTTACCGTTAACCTCTACTTTGCCCATTGGTGCTAGCCTTGAAATGGTTTTTCCTTTATCGCCAATAGATACATGGACATCCTGCATAACATCTACAGACGAGTCTATGTTAGACTTCAACGACAGATTGTCCATCGTGCCGCTTTTCATTACAAAATAGATGCATAAAGCCAATAACAGTGCGGAAATGATGAAGGTGAGATGTCCAGCCCAAAAACCTACACGCATGTATGCGTATGCAACTGCACCCACAGTGGCCAAAACTCCACCCACGGCGGCAATTGAAATTCCTGGTATCAAAAATATCTCAAGTAGAAAAAGAATGACACCCAATAATAACAGTCCTGCAATAATGGCAATATCCATAAAATCTCTGTTTTAAAAAAATCGTAGCTTAAGATGTTCTGATGTAGAATTATAGCTTTCAAAATCACTCTTAAGGTTCTTATTATATGCAAATATAATTTTTAAAAAGAAAAATTCAAAAGATAAACTGTTTTATTGTCATTGTCAAGCTAACAAAAAAGTAAGAAAATAGACATTTCGAATGAATTAGTTTGTCCTAACCAGACTGACCCTATTTTTCACCCTTCAGCGTCTAAAAACTATTTCTAACAGATAATAGACTCTCGTAAAGCTCGAAGTTTTTCTCCAATATATTACCAACCACAACAATATCAGCACCAGCCTTATAGGCACGGCAGATATCTCCTTCGGTACGCAATCCGCCACCAACGATCAACGGCACGGAAATATTTGCTCTTACAGTCTCTATCATATCAGCAGAGACAGGATTGACAGCTCCACTTCCACCCTCCAAATAGATAAGCTTATTACCGATTAACTCGCCCGCAATGGCTGTGGCAATGGCAATTTCCGACTTATCATGTGGAATTGGCATCGTATTGCTGATGTACTGCACGCTAGTTGGTTTGCCACCATCTATCAAAATGTAGCCCGTTGAGAGCACCTCCACTTTCGAACGCTTAATTTGGCAAGCTGACAGAACATGCTGACCAATGAGATATTCCGGATTCCTACCTGAAAGAAGCGACAATAAAAGAATCGCATCAGCATTCGGCGAAAATTGACATGCATTTCCAGGAAACAGCACAACAGGTATGTTCATTTGAGTTTTCAGCATCTGAATCACACGATCTACCGACTCATGTATCAAACTGCCTCCCACAAAAACAAAATCTGGCGGCATGAGCTTCATTTTCTCTACCATATAAGTCAAAGAAAGAGGCGTCACCTTGTCGGGATCAATCAACACGGCCAACATCTTTCTGTTCTTTTTTCTATAATTTTCGATTTGGGTATATATCATGACTTTTAGATGAATCCCCATACCATGACAAAGTCGTCATAAATACGGTAGTTGAGTTTAAACTGAAGGTTGGCTGGAGTTCTTGTTTCGTAAGCCTCCATCACACCCTCCTTGTCTATTTTGAAACGATTAATGTGCAAATCTTTTATGAAATCGATGTCTCGGATATCCATCATTTTGAATATTGCTTCCTTGGCAGACCAATACAAAAGCAAATGCTCCATCTCCTTGTTTGGATCGATATTTTCTAGTTCGTAAGACGACAAATATTTGTGTTTTACCCTGAAAATCTTCTCTTTTTTGAGCTCCACATCGATGCCTACAACCTTTTCAGGATGTGCCAACAAGGTAAGATAGCCATTTGTATGCGAAATACTTATTTTCAACAAGTTATCAACAAGCGAAGGTTTGCCATTTTCGTTGTAATATATACCATTCTCACACTTCGTTATCTCCTTAAGGACGCATCTGGAGGTCAAAAACTCCAACCTACGTTTAGGGTATGGAAACTGCTCGATCTTACATCTATACTCCTCTCTTTTTTCATCAAAATGAGCAAGAAGTTGCTCCTCATCCTCCTCCATTTTCCAGAGAACAAGTATACTTCCATCCTGAAATGTTTCTTTGGAAATAAGCATTTTTTCTATTTAATTCAGTCCATCATTTTTTGCGATCCAAGACCTCCTTGGTTGCAAAAACGAAGATAGTAATCACCACGAGATAATAAATCACATCACGGCTGTCTATCACACCACGGCTCATTGACTCATAATGTGAATTGATGCCCAACGACGAAATGAAGGTTTCATTTGTACCTGACAAAGCCATACTAGACATCAAATCGAAACCGTAATAAAATAAGAAACACAATACGGCCGAAATGATGAACGAAATAATCTGATTATCTGTCAACGAAGAGGCAAACAGTCCGATAGCCACATAGATAGCAGCCAAAAAGAACAGACCGATGTAGGAACCCCATGTGCCACCTACATCCATCACTCCGATTGGATCGCCCATCAGATAGACAGAGATGAAATAAATCAACGTAGGAGCCAATGAAAATAGCACCAACAGCACTCCGGCAAAATATTTGGAGAGAACAATGCTCAACTTTGTGATTGGACGGGTAAACAGAAGCTCTATCGTGCCCGTACGCTTCTCCTCTGCGAATAAACGCATGGTAACAGCAGGCACCAAGAAAAGATAAAGCCAAGGCGCCAAGATGAACAATCCGTCCATGTTGGCATAGCCTGAATCAAGTATGTTGTATTCGCCCGGAAACACCCACAAGAATAGACTGGTCAACACCAAGAATACGCCTATCACGATATAGCCCATCGGCGAAGCAAAAAAATTGCCGAACTCCTTCTTTAATAAAACTAACATATATGTTTTTTTTAACTGAGTTGTGCAAAGATAGCTTGATTAATTCAAAATTCATAGTTGGAATTTCATATTTGTGGGAATAAAGATGGAAAGAAAAAGAAATTACAGGTTAAGAAAAAATAGAAATATCTCTACTGCCAAATCCGAGATTTCTTAATGACATAAATGATATCAACACTGTCAAACCCAACATCATCACAAGAAGCTGATTTATAATAAAGAACAAAAAAATTACCCTTGCTTTTTCTGCAATTCCAAACAAATTTTATCAAGTATATAAGCATCAGACATTTCCTGCATGAGAACTCATCCATTTACTGACATTGATAGAATAAGAAATCTTCAAATATTGAACCATCTGTTTTTCGAAAAATTATGGTCCATCTATTTCAGAACTAAAAGGAAAAAACTAACTTTAGCTTTTAGAGAAAAGGGAAAAAACATACGGATGCTTCCCTATTTATGTTTGTCTAAAAACACTTATTATGATAGGTTTATGTTTGAGTGGTGGCGGAGCCTTAGGATTGGCACACATCGGATCAATTAAAGCATTAGAAGAACTGAATATCACACCTGACTACATTTCGGGGTCAAGTATGGGCGCCATTGTTGGAGCCTTATATGCTGCTGGTTATACATCAAACGAGATGGAATCCATACTCCAAAAAGAAGAACTTTTTAAAGCTCATAAACTATTGAATTTTAAGCCATTCTCCCACTTTGGTTTTTCTTCGCACAACGTATTGATTCACATTCTGGAGAAATACATTCCCGAAAATGATTTTTCAAAACTAAAGAAGAAATTGTGGGTTTGTGTGGTCAATCTCAATACTGGCAGATGGGAAGTTGCTAATGAAGGCAACCAACTGCATGAATATGTGACAGCATCAGCAGCCTTTCCAATGGTTTTCGAAGCACAAATCATTAACGGAAACCTATATGTGGACGGCGGCGTTCTGAATAACCTGCCAGTCAATCCACTCAAACAAACGTGCGACAAAGTAATTGGCATTGATGTAATGCCCTACCTTGAACATCACGATTTCAAAAGCAGATGGGACATTGCCACCTCTTTCATTTATCTTCAGAATCATGGTAACGCAAAACGTAACTACAAATCATGCACAGATTTAATTTTAGTGAATGCTATAGAGAAATTCCACGCTTTCAACTTTGATAAGTATAAGGAGATTATCCAATGCGGCTACGAATGTACTATGAACCATTTCAAGGAGAAGGAAATGAACGCTGAACTGCAAACAGAACAGCAGCCAGAGCCATTGGCGGCACAATGACCCCAATGCGCATTACTCTGACTAATTCGTATTAAAAGAGGCTTTTAGAACTTCTTTAGCTCAGTATAAAGACGCTGAACAGGAAGTCCCATGATGTTATAAAAGCTTCCGTTGATGTGCTCCACACCGATGTAACCAATCCACTCCTGGACACCATACGCACCAGCCTTATCAAAAGGTTTATATTTATCTACGTAAAATTTTATTTCTTCGTCGGTTAGATTTGCAAAAGTCACATCAGAAAATGCTACAAAAGTCACCTCTTTCACCTTCGTTTTGATACAGACGCCAGTAAAAACTTTGTGCGTTTTGCCCGACATGGAATGAATCATATCGATGGCCATCTGTCTGTCTTTAGGCTTACCCAAAACCTTATTCTCATGCCAAACAATCGTGTCGGCAGTGATGATCATCGTATTGTCCTGTAACAATGCAGTATAGGCAGAACTCTTCTTCTTTGCCAAAAACAAAGGTATCTCCTCGCCTTTCAATGTGTCTGGATAGGATTCGTCCAAACCTTTAATTGTCTTTACCTCAAAACTGAGTTCCAAACCCTTTAACAATTCATGCCTGCGAGGCGAATTGGAAGCTAATATAATGTGATAATTTTCTAACATGATAAACCTATTTGTTTGAAGACAAAAGTACAATAAATATCGATAACATGAATCCATTGGGGTTCAAGAGAAAAAGTCCGTGGACAATTTAAACACGAATTATTTTAGGTCAACTGAAATCAGGAAACGACACTGAGATAAAGAATAAACAAAACTT
>JALNVE010000195.1 GCA_023227695.1 Paludibacteraceae bacterium | reverse complement strand
TCTTACTACCGCAAGCTTAAAGCTCATCGGGTAGTCTTTTTGTGAACGTCTAACGTACTGTCTTTCTTTTCCTTTCATATTCGTTACTTTTTTGTTGTAACGCTATTTCAGGACGTGACAAATCAATAACAAAAAAGGCTGTAGAAATGCAGCCTTTTCTATTCTATTTTCGGTTCTCTTAGAAATTACGGAATCCCATGATTTCACGAACATCTTTGATGGTCTTCTGTGCACTTTCACGAGCCTTATCTCTACCAAGAGTGATGGCGTTGTGAAGAATGTTAGGGTCTGCCTCGATCTCCTTGATACGCTCACGGATAGGATCTGTTGCAGCGATGATGTCAGTAGCCAACTGCTTCTTCAAATCTCCATAACGGATAGCGCATTTGTTCCATTGCTCGTCGAAGTAGTTGTATGTATCAGCAGTAGAAATAATCTTCATGATGGTGAAGAGGTTCTCGATGCACTCAGGCTTTGGAGAGTTTTCTTCTGTTGGACCTTGGTCGGTCAACGCCTTCATTACCTTCTTTTGAATTACTTTTGGATCGTCGTTCAAATAGATACAGTTTCCTTCTGATTTGCCCATTTTGCCGCTTCCGTCCAATCCTGGGATCTTGATCATCTGTGATCCGTTAGAGTAAGCAATTGGCTCCTTGAAGTACTCTACTTTGTAGAAGTTGTTAAAACGACGTGCAAAACGACGAGTCATCTCAAGGTGTTGCTCTTGGTCTTTTCCTACAGGAACTTCGTCGGCATTATGTATAAGGATGTCGGCTGCCATAAGAGTAGGGTAGGTCAGCAATCCTGCGTTTACGTTTTCAGGCTGTTTTCTTGCTTTTTCTTTGAAAGAAGAAGTCTTTGCTAGCTCACCCATATATGCGTGCATGTTGAGCATTAGGTAAAGCTCTGTTACCTCTGGTATGTCACTTTGGATATAGATGGTTGCAACCTCAGGATCCAAACCCGCAGCAAGGTATTCTGTCAATACACTTTTTACGTTTGGATAAAGGTCGTCAGGATTTGGATGAGTAGTTAGCGAGTGATAATCTGCAATGAAGAAGAAACATCTGTTCTCATTTTGCATTTTTATGAAGTTACGAAGGGCTCCGTAGTAATTGCCCAAGTGGAGATTTCCTGTGGAGCGTATTCCGCTTACAACTGTTTTCATTATACGAGTTATTTTTTATCCTAATTTTATGCAAAGATAGTATAAAGTTGAAAAAAGTAGCCCCTAACTCATCGAAATAGACCTGTTTATTTTTTTAATAAACTTATCCTTCCTGAAATATTAGTTTAAATACAGTTGGTTAAAAACACGGATTGTGTGTCGTGATTATCTTTTTCTTATGAAATGTTAAGAGGTTAGTCTGTCTCCTTTATGTAAAAAGTAGTAACTTTGTGTCGTTTTTTTAAGAGAAAGTTATGACTTATAAGGTTTTGGTGTTGGATATTGATGGTACTTTGACCAATTCAAACAAGGAGATTACCATGAAAACAAAGAACGCTCTCCGTAAGGCTCAAGAGCTTGGCGTGAAGGTTGTTTTGGCTTCTGGAAGACCTACTCCGGGCATTGTTCCTTTAGCTGACGAATTGGAGTTGGACCGTTTCGGCGGGTTCGTTCTCTCTTTCAACGGTGCGGTTGTGACCAATTATCAGACGAAAGAGGTTGTCTTCGAGATTTCTCTTCCGTTGAGCGAAGTGCCGCTGCTTTATAAGTCTTCACAAGATTATGGTGTTCCAATCGTTACTTATAAGAACAACGCTATCATTACCGAAAACAGTGATAACAAGTATGTCTCTATTGAGTCGCGTATCAATAATATGCCGGTTGTGGAGGTAGATGATTTCGTGGAAACGGTGACAGAACCTGTTACCAAATGTTTGATGGTAGGTGATGGCGATTATATGGCAAAGGTTGAAAAAGAGATGAATGATATGTTTGGCGACCGTTTGAACGTCTATCGTTCAGAGCCTTTTTTCTTGGAGATTATGCCTCAGCATGTCGATAAGGCTTACTCTTTGAGTAAACTCTTGGAGCATCTAGGCTTGACTAAAGAAGAGATGGTGGCTTGCGGCGACGGATTCAATGATTTGTCCATGATAAAATATGCTGGCTTGGGTGTAGCCATGAGAAATGCCCAGCCGGTAGTTAAAGAGTCTGCTGATTATGTTACTCTATCCAATGACGAGGACGGTGTTGCTTCTGTTGTGGATGAGTTTATTTTGAATTAAATAATAAATAGTCTTATGTTGAAATTCTTTCATCGTTATGGTTTGTCAAGCGTTGTTACGATGACGATTTTTTATCTATGCATTGCCCGCACATTGCCAACAGAAAAGATTCCCGTGTTTGAGGGAATAGATAAGGTGGTCCATTTCTTGATGTACGTGGTGTTGGCAGGCGTTTTAAGTTTGGATCAATACCGTCAACATGTATTGTTTACATCAAAGAAGATGTATGCATGGGCTGTTTTATTTCCCGTTTTGTATGGCGGATTCATTGAAATTGTACAGACCTATTTTCCTCCACGTTCGGCAGAATGGTTGGATTGGTTTTGTGATATAGCAGGAGTTTTGGTTGGTTTCTTCTTGGCTAAGTACTTCTATCCAAAGTTTGTAAGACAAGAGGGTGAATCTTGCTTGAGAAACGAAGACTAAAATTAAGAACAGTTATGAAAATCATTATATTAGGTACGGCTTATCCCTATAGAGGGGGGTTGTCTGCATTCAATGAGCGTTTGGCAAAAGAGTTTATGGATGAGGGTCATGAGGTGAAAATTGAAACTTTTACCCTTCAGTATCCTTCTTTCATTTTTCCAGGAAAGACTCAGTACTCTTCTGAGAAGGCTCCTGAAAAATTGACTATTTGCAGAAGTGTGAGTTCTGTGAATCCGTTCAACTGGCTATCTGTAGGAAAAAAGATTGCCAAAGATGCACCTGATGTTTTGATTATCAAGTATTGGTTGCCGTTTATGGCACCCTGTTTCGGAACAATTGCCCGAATGGCGAAAAAAAATGGTCATACGCGCGTTGTATCTATTTTGGATAATATCATTCCGCACGAGAAGAGATTGGCTGATAAATGGTTCTCTCAATATTTTGTTAAACCGGTTGATTCATTTGTGGCGATGTCTCGTTCTGTATTGGAAGATTTGAATATCTTTGATGCGAAGAAACCGCGAACATTCTGCCCGCATCCCTTGTACGATAACTTTGGTGAGCGTATGGACCGCGATGAGGCTTTGCGCAGATTGAATCTGGATCGGTCTTGTCAATATCTGCTCTTCTTTGGTTTTATCCGTGATTATAAAGGATTGGATTTGTTGTTGAATGCATTTGCCGACGAACGTTTGGCTTCTAAAAATGTGAAGTTGATTGTGGCGGGAGAGTTCTACAATAATTCTCAGAAATATTTCGATTTATATGATAGTCTGGCGTTGAAAGATCGTGTGATCTGGTGCAATGACTTTATTCCAGATAGTAAGGTGGGCGAATATTTCTGTGCGGCTGATGTGATTGTTCAACCCTATAAGTCGGCTACTCAGAGCGGTGTGACCCAGATCGCATACCATTTTGAACGTCCTATGTTAGTGACGAATGTCGGCGGTCTTTCTGAAATTGTGCCTGATGGCAAGGTGGGTTATGTGGTTAATCCTGATGCTAAAGCAATTGCTGATGCTCTTATCGATTTCTATGAGAATGATAGAGCGGCTTCCTTCTCTGATAATCTCAGAACAGAGAAGACTAAATATGCATGGAGCCGTATGGTTGAGGCTGTCTTAGGAAAATAATAATTAGCGGAAATGCTCTGCTTTTTAAAATTATAGATATGAAACATTTTGGTTTACTTATACTAATGGCTTTTTCCTGCTTGATGAATGTGCAGGCAAAAAGCGATCCGAAGGATATACCTAATCAGTTGATTCGCAATCTCCATGGAGGATGTGAATTGCACACGGTAGATGGTGTCTCCAGCTATTCGGGTTATGTAGGAACGGGTTATTACTATTATTTGGATAAAAATGATCGGTTGTATATCAATCCAGCAGTTGATGTGAAATGGGGTGAATATCGATCAGATAATGGATATTCAATGAAAACAACCTCTGTTGCTATACCGATTACGCTAGGTTATAAATTGTTCCAAACCGATTTGATCGCAATGGATGTTTATGGAGGTGCACGATATGAGCAGATTCTTAATGTAGAGGGCAACGATTATCCATCAAAAGTGAATACAAGTCAGTTGGGACTTACGGGTGGAACGGCTCTCCGTTTCTTTAATAAATTCAGCATCAATGCCAGCTATTATTATGGTTTGACATCTCTCTTTGCTGACGGAACAGGAAAGACAACCTCTTTCAACTTCTCTTTCAACTTCTAGAATATTATAGGCTTAATATGAATATGGCTAAGAATAGCGTGATATACGTTGTTCTTAGCTTTTTTTATCTCTTAAAAAAAAAGAACGAGCGCGTTCAAAACTCTTTAGCCAGACAGTGCGTCACTTTTGGAAGAAGAGCACTCACAGCCTACTAGAACGTTCCCCCTTGGCTCTTCTCTGCTGTGCTTTCATCTCAAAATAAGGACTTCCAGATGATGGGAAAAAGTGGGGCCCGTCGGGCTAGTACAGTTTAATGTTGTTTGGCTGCCTTGCCCAATATCTTATGCGCTATTCCGCATCTCAGACAATCATTTCTGTCGCAGTAACACTTCTTTATTTCGAGAATGGCTTGCGTTTCGTATGCAGAGTGTACGGTTATGCCCATGTCGTTCCAAATTGAAATGATATGATTCTTTTCAGGTTTCGTGTCCTCTAATATCTCAATGGTTCTATCCTGCAATTCATAATCCTCCCTTTTCTGAGCGTATGCAAAAAGTAATGGCACAATAGCGTTGATGATGATAAGGTCAATGCTAGTCTGTCCCAATTTTTTCGTAGAACGCGGCGAATGTTCGTGAAAAGTATAGTGCTCCTTCCAATAATCAGATGCCTCGGCAGTCAATAGAGAGTGAAGCTGTTCCGAACTTCTTGCTTCCATTATCTTTGAAAACAGATGCTCTGTTTTGTGGAGTAGGGCAGCTAGCTCAACAATACGTATATGCGGGAAATTGACTGGGCGCATTTTTGCAAATCTCCAAAGAGATGCGTCTATAGGTGTCAATCCAAACTTCTTTTTAAGAAAGAGATATTCTCGTTGAAGCGTGAGGTAATACTCATCCTTTATCTCTTCGGAAAGTAGACCTGCCTGACCTAAAAGCATCGCCTCTGTCTGAAGTAGATTGTCTCTCTGTTTATAGATGTATTTCAGTGGAAGAGCTTTAGCCAACTGCTCGAATGGCATGGCGTTGACACCCATTCCCAGAGAACGCGCTATTGCGCGGTAAAGTATCTCCTCCCAATCGCCGTTGGTCTTATCCAACTCGTTGGTTATCAATTTTGCTTTTTGGCAAAGCCTTTCGTTCAACATCTGGCTGAAATAGATTTTGAGATAGTCGTCTGGTATTTTCCTCCAATAGGCTCCACATTTGAGAATGGGTGATTTTTCGGATTCCAAGAGCATGATTTGCTTTTCAATTTCATTGTTGATGGAGAGTTTCAACGTAGGAATGACCTCTCCGTTTTGTCGGGTGGCGCAACGGTCATTGTCTATCACTACATGAAGTATGACGGAGTCATAACGTTTGTCCATGTCGTGTCCATGACGTGCCCAGTCGGAGGCTTGTATGTGCATCTCCACATTGCCTGCCCAAATGGTATCCCCAATACGGATTTTTGCATTGAAAAAATCCGGACCGGCGTTTTCGTTTTTCTGACCATAATCGATGATCTCCAATGGTTCACCTTCGGTGGTCTTTAGGTTGCTAGCGTTGAACATTTTGAATTGCCAAACATATTGCAACAAGGCTTCTTTCATAACTTTTCTTTTCTAAGTAAACAAAACAGTAACGTACGGCATGATAGATAAAAATACATGTCTTTGAGTGGGTAAAGATAGGTAAAATCTAAGTTTTTCGTAACTTTGCTTTCATAAATTGTTTGTGTAAGTATATGGAAAAGGCAAAAATAGCATTCATTATAAATCCGAAATCAGGAACAAGCAACAAGAAGGAGTTACCGGGTTTGATTGATTCCATCAT
>JALNVE010000194.1 GCA_023227695.1 Paludibacteraceae bacterium | reverse complement strand
CTTTAACAAGATGATGTTTTGAATGATTTCAAGAAAGGGTCTACTGGTAGTTTCTTTGAAATACTTCTGCTTAGAAGTGTCGATTATACAAAGTTCTATTCCTTGTTCCAGACAAGCCGCAAATTTGCGGCTGTCGTTATTTTGAATATTGTCTAACTTATCTCCTCCGAAAATAGGTTCATAGTGAAAAATTCCATTCAGTTCAAAAGCAAGTCGGAGACTTGGAATGTAAATGTCTAGTTCTGAATTAATAGCATCTTTTCTGTCAAAATGGAATTCAAGGTTTGGGTGAAGTTCTGGAAGCTTCTTTTGAAGCCAAATTTCAAGTTTAGAAACACGGCTTCCTTTTGTCTTGTGAGTGTTGGAATAAGTACATGCACATGAATGACAACAAAAGTTGTGTTTCGTTTTTGAAATATTTGCTTTTATTTTTTTGAATTCTTTGCCACATTGTTCACATTTAACAAAAATTGGTGGATTATAATAAAGATTTCCACAAGTTGAAGAACAAAAATCACCAGTATTGTGACAAGTCCCTTTCATTATTGCTAATATCCGATTTTTACCTTGATAGAATGTTTTCCCACAGTGTTTACATTGTAACGGAAGTTTTTGGCGAGATTTGGCTTTTGGGAATTCTTCTGATGTATAAAGTTGTATCATAATCTATTCCTCCTGTGTATAATAAGAATATCGAAAATTGTTTTTCAAATCCAGCACGGGAGACCACTTTGTCGGCTATGGATAGGCTTCCTTCTACTTAATTTTGGAAAAACTAGCCTTCCGCTTTCCGACAGTTTCGAGGTATATTTCAATCGGTTAGAAAAAGCGGCCCATACCCGTTAAATCAAAGTTCGAGTCTTTGTACCTCGACCATCTTTATGTTCTTTATGTTCTTTATGTTCTTTATGCTCCTGTGGCGCAATTGGCAGTCGCGTTTGGCTAAGGACCAGATTGTTGAGAGTTCGAATCTCTCCAGGAGTACCATTTTAAATGGGGTCTTAGTCTAATTGGTTAGGCAACAGCTTTGCAAGCTGTGACTGAAAAGTCTATGCGAGTTCGAGTCTCGTAGGCTCCACAGTTTGATTAACCATTTAGTGGCGCATGAAATAGCAATGCCGCGTTAGCTCAGTTGCCTAGAGCTCTTCACTCGTAATGAAGATGTCGGGGGTTGGAATCCCTCACGCGGCTCCATTACTCGGTTACAACACACGTATGCACTAATATCCCTGTAGCTCATTTGGAAGAGCGTCACGCTACGGACGTGAAGGTGGTAGGTTCGAGCCCTATCAGGGATACCAAATTTATTTTGCGGGGTGGAGAAGTTGGAATCTCGTTAGGCTCATAACCTGAAGATCGCCCTTTCGATACGGGCCTCCGCATCCATATATGGAAGATGAATCAGTAAGGTTATTGACACTGTTTGCTAAACAGATGGCTCCCTAAAAAGAGTGGGAATCGTGTTCTCCGTCTTCCGCCATTTTTGTGTATTAGGTTAAATTAAAAACAAACCAAATAATCACTGTTGTTCCCATATAAGTGAACATGAATTGAAACCATAGAAATTTTTAAGAATCGTACCTTGTTTCTGGTGACAGACTGGACATCTTTGTTTCTTTAACCGGCGTGTCCATTACGGAACGCTTAAAGAAGGAGAAAAATATGACTAGTATGTTTCCAAATCTGTTTACAGAGAAGGCGTTTAGTGATATGATGGAAGTGCTGGATAGAAGTCCTTCACTTTACCATCAAGATGTTTCTGGATATCCAGTGGATATCGTAGAAGTTCTTTCAGAAGAAGGAACTGTATCTGCGTATGAAATTATTGTTGCTCTTGCGGGTATCAAGAAAGAAAACATTGATATCAGCATGGACGGCGATTATCTTACGCTGGTTGTAAAGAAGGTTTCCGAATCAGAAGATAAGACAAGGAAACTTATTCAGAAGGGGATCAGTAGCCGTGCTATGGAACTTAAGTATAAGCTCTTTGGCATCGATAACGCCGGGATCAAATCCAGCTTTAAAGATGGCTTGCTGACAATTGAACTTCCACTTCGGGAAGAAGTGAAGGTTCAGAAGATAGTTATTGAAGACTAAACAATTCGGAATAAAGATGTGCCGTTAAGGTTAGTCTCCGGACACAGGGTATGATTTTGGCGGTGTGGCGCAATTGGCAGTACGCGGAACACTCAGAATGTTCTTGTTGCGGGTTCGAGTCCCGCCACCGTCACCACTTTTAAAAAGAAAGGAAAAAAGATGAAGAAACTGATTCTTGTTTTGATGCTGTTGTTAGGGTTTAAGATGTCGGCAGTTGCCGAAACTAACGGGACGGAAATCTTTTATAATTACGGCAGTATCGTGACGAACCTGATGGATTTTTCGTATCTGTCTTATACGAATGTGTTTTGTGGTAGTTTTTATGTTAGGCCGACAATCACGGCATAAATCCTACGGATTTACACCGATTGATTGCAAAAGGAGAAAAAGATGGCTAATTTTGACAGTAATAGATTTGCAAGTAAGAACCAGACCTTTGAAACACCAGACCATTTGTTTAAGCTGGTAAACGATATTTTTCATTTTACCACAGATGTTTGTGCTTCTGTCGAAAATACCAAGTGTGCCGACTTCTATTCAGAAGATAATAGTTGTCTCGATAAAGAATGGTCTGGTGTTTGTTGGATGAATCCCCCATTCAAAGATATGAAAAAGTTTATCAAGAAGGCATTTGATGAAAAAGAAAGAGCTGTTACAGTCTGTCTTATTCCAGCAAGAACAAATACAAAATGGTGGCATGAATTATGTATGAAAGGTGAAGTCTGGTTCTTAGAAGGCAGACCCAAGTTCAAAGGGTGTATTCATGGCTTGCCACAACCTTTGGCTTTAGTTATTTTTGGAAAAGATTGTGGAATTATGCGGTCTTTCAATATAGAAAGAGGTCTAACAACTGCTTCAACCTGACGGCAAGCCACAGGTTAAGCAAATGATAATGATCAAATCACTTATACGAATGTGGAATTCGTTGCTATAGACAATTACTTCATGCTAAACCTGAATAGCAATCAGATGGAAATCGTCAAGGAAAGATTCCCGGGAAAAATCTTTACCAATTCTATAATCATCTATTGACGGAATACTTGATGGTTTAAAATCATATTCAGAAAAAGGAATAACATGACGTATCCAGAAGCGATATCGCATCACAAACGCAATGAACATGTAATATGTTGTTGTGGATGGCGCGGGAAAACCGAAGATATCTGGATTCATTTTGACAGAAATGAAATGGACTACATTTGTCTCTGTCCGAGATGTAGGAGCCCAAATCTTGAAAAGGATATTTCCAATTACTTTTCGGAAGAATTGGATTTCTGTGGTCTTTCTTAGTAAGAATTTTAGATGTTGGCATTACTACAAAGGTAGTGCGTCTAACTATGAAATAGATGAAGGATATATCCTTCATGCCGACCCAACATATACGTCATGACACCTGTTAGACGTTAAAAAAACAGAGTAAGCAAAACAAACAGAAGACCTGTGCGCCTTCGGCTTAACGAATTCCGACGTTTTCTACGTCGAAAATTCTGAACCATTCGATAAATGAGGATACAAATTCATGGCAAATATGGTTAAGTTCATTGATGAAAACGGTAAGGAATTCTTTTCCTGTTCCAGCGCAGAAGCAAGGTTCGCGATTCAGTCTGTTAAAGAAAAAAGGGAAAAGATAGATCCTGCCGAAAGGGAATCACAAAGACGGATAAAGGAAAGAGACTTCATTCTTTCCAAGTATACAGAAACCCAGGTAGAAACTATTGCTTGTGAAAAGCCATATATGGATGTAAATTTCATAATCGACTGCAAGGCGGAAATCGAGAAGCTGGACAAGAGGATTACGCATCTTTTCATGCATCCTAATCAGTATAATACTCTTATGAAGTGGGAAAGGGACATGTTAGAACCTGATTATAATAAGAGTTTATTGAAAACTGGCAGGGTGGCGGCACTTTGGGGAATGGAAGTATATGTTTCTAAAGAAATTCCAGAAAATGAATTGTATGAAGTTTCTCTGGAGACAGAAGAAGAATTCTTTGCGAAAAGATTTCAAATGGACCGGACGGAAGAAGTTGAAACCCTTTCTTCGATTGAAGACTATCTTGGGAAGATAATCGGAGAATTAGAAGACAAGAGAAATGAAATTATGTCTTCTAAATTAAATCGCTAAATATTACAAGAGTGGGGATTCCTTAACCGGGAGGGGTCTCCTCTTTTTATTTTCAAGCACTATTGACAAAACCGAATTTTTGTGACATCCTGTCTTTGTCAAATGGGAAAGGAATGTGTTATGTACGAAGACTATTCTGAAGTTGAACGTCACGGTGGAACAATGCACGGCGGTCTTTTCATTTCGGCAGACGAAATAGAGTGGATGGAAGAATTTGACAAACAGGAACGAGAAGATGATTTGAAACGATGGGCTATCGATAGCGCTAGGCGTGACATGCTTGCGCCGACTGCGTATGCATTGAACGGAAAGAAGATTTTCCGCAACATCTATACCGGAGATCTGTGTTTCGCGGATGGTTCGGAAGTAAAGTAAAAAGAAAGTAGGTAAGAAATGTTCAATTTTGTTCGTGGGTTTATTATGTTTGTGTTTACTCTGATGATTCTGTCTTTTCTAGCGTATGGAATTATCTTCTGCGGAATCATTCGGGTGGCGGCTCCCGTGGTCAAGGATGTTCGGCAGAACGGTCTGAAAGGTGTCGTGGATAAGATTTGGTATGGAGAGGTTGGTAATACCAATCGGTAATTTTTGTGGGCATGAGGTGTAACGGTTGCATTGCAGGTCAGCGGGGAAACCCGTACCGGAGAGTCTCTGCCGGGGGAGTTGGTTCAATTCCAACCATGCCCAATTTATCAAAGGAAGTGAAATGCATATTTTGTGTTCTTTTTTATATACACTGTTTGTTTTGTTTCTTTTAGTATTCGCTTTCTATAGTCTGGTTAGGCTAGGGGAAAATATACGGGAACCAATGTCTAAAACCAAGTTTTGCTTTTTTGTTTCTTCGGTGGTCCCTTTGGGTGGATTGTATTCATGGGTTTTTTATATGACTGTATCTATGATTGGTTCCACGGTGTAAAAGTTATTTCTGTAGAAAAGCCTAAGATAAAAGTGCTAGGGAAAACAAAATACGAATTGCCTGTTGTTACAAAGGAATAAATATGAAAATCAACGAAATCAAAAAAGAAATCGACAGGCTTAGCGACATCTATACCATCGCAACTACGCATCCGGAAATTAGCGCGCAAATCAGGGTATTCGTCGCCGCGAATGAAAACCGGGTTAAAGAATTGCAGGATCTTCTTCGAAAGAAGCAGGCGGAGAACCGGGTTCCTAAACGTTGGCCGGAAGATACTCCCAAAGAACTTATTGACTCCTGTAACTTCTTTTGGAACGGGACAGAAGAGCTCTTCAGGTTTCGAATCAATTGTTGGAAAGGCGATTTGGTTTGGATGACAATTCCAAGCGGAGGTTACAGTAACAACATGGGTTGGAACAAAACACAGTCGCAAAATGCTCTTTACCGACTGAGGGCTAGAAGCTGGTATGGCAACACACGTCCTCTTATCGAGTATCGTGGAGGTGTCAGTAAAAAGCAGATGCTTGCAGATATCGAAAAGTTCTCTAAGGAGTTTGGAAATGAAAAAGCTTGAACTTAAGTCAGATCAGTTATTTCAGGTTAAGATTTTAGCAAAGAATAGATACCGTCCTATGTTTTATTGGGACGTAGACTGTCTTAAGACTTACAGTTCAGAAGTTGTTACTCTTGTGGTTTCTCTTCTGAGAAAGCGTACTATTTCTTATTTTGGGTTGAAACATGAAGGTCTTGATTTCGATCTAGAAGAAAATTCATTGGAAGACTATTTTAATGGATTAGTTGTAGAAAGCAATTTACGAAATGCATCTAGCCTTCCAAATAAAGGATGGAACCTTTTTGTAAACTCTCTGTTTAATTCTGTTCCCAATCAGCCCCTTACGTCTTGGGTAGGTAGTGATAAAGACTTACTAGAAAGTGTCCAAAGCATTTGGGATGACATCTTCAGCAAGTTGTAATTCGAACTTTATCTGATAGTCCCACCATCTATCAGATATGCGCAAG
>JALNVE010000193.1 GCA_023227695.1 Paludibacteraceae bacterium | reverse complement strand
TTGTCTTCCCATGTAGAATACCAGTAAACATAGAATCAGTAGGTATATTTAATCTTCCTATGCCAGTCAGCAACATCATTCACGGAACTTGCGCAGCCATCCTGTTCTTATCTTTCGGCATCAATATTCTGTTTCTCTTTACTTTGGGCGACGAAAGCAGACAAGAAAAGAAAAAAAGGAACCGCGTTTACCGCATCTGTGCATACATTATCTTTGGATTCTTCGCCTTAGAATGCATTTCCAAAATACCGTTCATTCACAACGCCATTCCAGTATGGTTTTCTACCACATGGGTAAACGAACTATTCATGCTAGAGGCCTTTGCCGTAGCTTGGTTGGTAAAAGCAGAAGCCATTGCAAAATTTAACGATAAAGAAGAAAACTAAAATCGGGACATTATATGTATGTTCCAATATGAATATATCTAGCCTCGAAAGTTCCATTCGTAAAAGATCATAGATCCGTAAAAATGAGGTCTCCGAGACTTTCTTGTATGGAAAACAAAACAATTATTCTTTTCAGGAATTTTTGCTTGTTAAAATTTAGGATCCAAACACTTTGGCACGCGTTTTGTTTTATGAGAAAATGAGTCGTGAGACTCCTGTTATTTATATAAGATTTGTAGTTTAGTTCTAAGTTGCGTTTTAATTAATAGTTAAAACGTCAAAAGCCGCCTCTCAAGGACGGCTTTTGTTTTTACAAAGTATTAATTTTTAAGAAGAAACTTATCTCTTTACAGAACCAAGGCTATCATCTATGACATATTTGATTTATCTTTGTATAGTATAATAAGAAAGTTTCTATTATCACCAATAACTCTTTCTATTTCAAGAGATAGTTTTTTACATCATAAGAAAATATCGAATCTGAAAATAAGCAATATGAAACAGAAAAAAAACACCGTTTCTTTCTTGAAAACGAAATGGTTGCCGTTAACTCTTATCGCCATCGTAATTATAGGAATGATAGTTTATCCTAAAATAAGCGATTCTAACGAGTCGTCTAAAAATGAAAACGAAGAGAAATCAGTTTCTTCTGATACTCCAAAAGAGAAGAAGAAAAAAGATAAGAATCTTTACGTCAACTACGAAATCATACATACCGAACCTATCTCCGAAAACGTGAACACCACAGGAACGTTAATTCCTGACGAAGAGGTTGATTTGACCTTCGAAACATCAGGTAAGGTTACTCATATTTATTTCAAAGAGGGTTCTCTCGTAAAAAAAGGACAGGTTTTGGCAAAGGTGAACGATCTCCCTCTCCAAGCGCAGCTCAAAAAACTTACTGCTCAACTTCCATTAGCAGAAAACCGTGTGTTCAGACAGAAGTCTTTGTTGGAAAAAGATGCGGTGAGCCAGGAATCATTCGAGCAGGTCACCACAGAGTTGGAACAGTTAAAAGCTGAAGTTGAGTTGGTAAAATCGCAGATTGAGCAAACAGAATTGAAAGCTCCATTCGACGGATATATCGGATTACGTTCGGCCAGTGAAGGAAGTTACGTAACAACAGGAATTCACATTGCTCGACTCACAAAAATCTCCCCTATGAAGGTGAACTTCTCCATCCCTGAGCGTTACGCCTCCTTAATCAGACCAGGAATGGATGTGAAGTTTTCTTCTGACAACAGTCAGACAGAGAAAGCCGAGGTCTACGCCTTGGAAGCAACTATCGATCAGAACACCCATACGCGCGACGTAAGGGCTCAGTTTCCTAACGCAAACAGAAAATGGATGCCAGGTACCTACGTATCCATTGAGATTCCGCTCAAGAGTATTCAGAACGCCATCTCCATTCCTTCTCAGTCATTAGTTCCGGAAATGGGAATAGACAAAGTCTATTTATACAAAAACGGACAAGCACAACCAGCCACCGTCAAAATCGGCATCAGAACAGATGCACGTATTCAGGTTTTGGAAGGTTTGAACATCGGCGATACACTCATCACATCAGGAACACTACAACTTCGTACTGGAAGCAAGGTAGAGCTTATTAAATAACGAAAAGAGCACTAAAGTGAACATTTCAGAACTCAGCATAAAAAGACCGGTACTATCAACCGTGACCACGATTATCATCGTGGTCTTCGGTGCTATCGGTTATTTTTACCTCGGCGTAAGGGAATTCCCTGACGTCGACAACCCAATTATATCCGTTCGTACGACCTATACAGGTGCTAACGCAGATGTTATCGAAAACCAAATAACAGAGCCGTTGGAGGAGAAAATCAACGGCATCTCGGGTATCCGTTCGTTGACCAGCAAAAGCCAGCAAGGGCGAAGCGACATCACCATCGAGTTCGAACTCAACATCGACATGGAGACCGCCGCCAACGATGTGCGTGATAAGGTTTCGCAAGCTCAACGCTATTTGCCAAAAGACTGCGACCCACCTACCGTAACCAAACAGGATGCAGACGCCAACCCTATCATGCAAGTAACGGTAAAAAGTGACAAACGTTCGCTTTTGGAAGTAAACGAAATAGCTTCACTTACCGTTAAAGAGCGTTTGCAATCCATCAAAGATGTTAGTAACATCGACATCTGGGGTGAAAAGAAATATGCTATGCGACTTTGGTTGGACCCAATCAAAATGGCTGGATACGGAGTCACCTCTATCGATGTAAAAAACGCCATTGAAAGAGAAAATCTGGAGTTGCCTTCGGGTTATATTGAGGGTGCTAATACGCAATTAGCCATACGAGTAAAAGGTTATATGGACACTCCTGCCCAATTTGATAACATCATCATCAAAAAGGAGAACGGGAGGGTCGTCAGGATAAAAGATATCGGTCGTGCGGAACTTGGTCCAGAGGACTCGAAGAGTCACCTAAAAATCAACGGTGTTCCTATGATAGGTATCATGATTGTACCTCAACCGGGAGCCAATCAGGTAGAGATCGCAGACGAAGTTTACAAACGTATCGAGGCAATGAAAAAAGATTTGCCTGAGGATGTCGCCATCAATGTCTCCTTTGACAATACGAAATTTATACGCGCCTCCATCAACGAGGTAAAAGAGACATTGGTCGTTGCTTTCTTGCTGGTTGTAATCGTCATATTTTTCTTCCTACGAAATTTAAGAGTAACACTGGTACCCGTTTTGGTCATACCTGTTTCCCTTATCGGAACCTTTTTCGCCATGTACGCGTTGGGTTATTCCATTAACGTGCTCACCATGTTGGCTGTTGTTCTTTCTGTAGGTTTGGTTGTGGATGACGCCATTGTCATGACTGAAAACATCTTCTCAAAGATAGAGAAAGGAATGACGCCCAAAAAGGCCGGAATTGAAGGTTCAAAAGAGATTTTCTTCGCTATTATCTCCACTACGATCACACTGGTGGCTGTATTTACGCCGATAGTCTTCATGTCTGGTATGACAGGAAAGCTGTTTATCGAATTCAGTATGGTGATTTCTGTTGCCGTTATCATCTCGGCTTTCGTAGCTCTTACTTTCACGCCAATGATTGCCACTAAAATTCTAACGAAAAAGAAGGAGGGCAACCTACTCTATCGCAAAACGGAAGTGATGTTCGACAAGCTTAATGATGCGTATGAATGGAGTTTGAATAAATTTTTAAAGGTTAAATGGTTGGCTCTCATCATCACTGCGATTATGCTGTACGTTATCTATGTTTTAGGAAGTAACATTCCATCCGAAACAGCACCTTTGGAAGACCGTTCATTCATCACCATCAACACCAAAGTAGCCGATGGTGCTACCTATGAATACATAAGCAATTTCATAAATAAGGCATCGCAAGTCGTTGATTCTGTCGTTCCTGAAAGAACTTACAACATTGAACGAGTGATGTCTAACAGAGGCTTCGTAAGGCTCATGCTTCCTGACATCACAGAGAGAAAGCGTTCTCAACAAGAGATAGCTCAGGCGCTTGCCGGTCCACTATCAAAGATCAGTGACGGACGAAGCTTCGTACAGCAGCAATCCACATTCGGAGGAAGTCGTGCAGCAATGCCGATCCAATACGTATTGCAGGCTCCTAACATCAACAAGTTGCGCGAGTATTTGCCAAAGTTCCTCGAAGAGGCAGGAAAGAGTCGGGTACTTACCATGGTCGATGCCGACTTAAGATTCAACTCTCCTGAGTTGTATGTCAATATCAACCGAGACAAGGCCAATCTGTTAGGTGTAAACACCCAAGACATTGGTCAGACATTACAATACACCCTGAGCGGACAGCGAATGGGATACTTCTACCTCAACGGTAAACAATATCAGATTATTGGCGAGATAAACAGACAACAAAGGAATCAGCCCGATAATTTGAGGGCCCTGTACGTCAGAAACGATCAAGGCCAGATGATTCAGTTGGACAATGTCACCTACTTGGAAGAGGGCGTAACACCTCCTATCCTCTACCGATATAACCGATTCATTTCAGCTACCATTTCGGCAGAATTAGCACCAGGTTACACCATTGGACAAGGATTGGACGAAATGGACAAGGTCGCAAAGAACACATTGGACGACACTTTCCGTACTGCCCTTGCGGGTGAGTCGAAAGAGTTTAAAGACAGTTCTTCCAGCTTGATGTTTGCCTTAATTTTGGCATTGGTACTTATTTTCTTGGTGCTCTCAGCTCAGTTCGAAAGTTTCAAGGATCCGTTCGTTATCATGTTCACCGTACCGCTTGCAATTGCGGGTGCGCTCATCTTCTTGAGTTTAAGAGGCCTAACGCTGAACATCTTCAGTGAAATTGGTATCATCATGTTGATTGGATTGGTAACCAAAAACGGTATTCTTATCGTAGAGTTTGCCAATCAACGTCAACATTCTGGTCAACGTAAAACGAGAGCCATTGTCGACGCCTCTGTACAACGTTTAAGACCTATTCTTATGACCAGTGTTTCAACCATATTAGGAACATTGCCTTTGGCGTACGCCTCTGCCGAAGGTGCTAACGAACGTATAGCGATGGGTACAGCTGTTGTAGGAGGTTTGGTTGTATCAACCTTCATGACCCTCTACATCGTACCTGCTATGTACTGCTACCTTTCTAGCGACCAATGGAAGAAAACGGCAAAAGAGAGACTAACCAGAATGAAGGAAGAGGCAAAAGATCTTAGCAAGCCTTTGTTCGGCATTTTTGAAAAGAAATAAATAAAATAAATCATATGGAGATTGGAAAAATAAACGAATTAGAAGTCATCGATATTAGGGACAAAGAAGTCATCTTGAACGGAGGCGATGAGGGTAACCTTACTGTATCCAAACGAGAGTTTCAACAGGAAATAAATGTAGGCGACAAGGTCGAAGTCTTTGTTTACAGAAATGCAAAAAGAGAGGCAGTTGCCACCGGATATACACCTTATGTCATGGCTGGTGAGTTCGACTATCTAGTAGTAAACGAAGTTTCTCCAGCGGGTGCACTATTAGATTGGGGCATCACAAAAGATCTGTTTCTCCCATCAAGAAATATGACTACCAAACTACGCGTAGACCGTTCGTATCTTGTCTATGTCTATTACGACCAAAACACAAGACAGGTCATTGCCACAATGAATGTTGATGAACATTTAGGCCTCACCGTGCCTCATTATCAGATGAACCAGGAGGTTGAAATTCTGATGGTAAAAGAGACAGAAATAGGTTACAAAGTGATTGTGGACAATGCTTATTGGGGAATCATTTATGAAAGTGAAACATTCGAAAAAGTAGAATATGGAATGAAGACCAAGGGCTATATCAAACAAGTACGTGAAGACGGAAAGATAGATGTGGCACTACAAAAACAAGGCTATAAAGTGGTTGATTCACTCTGCGCCCTTATCCTTGACGAGCTTGCCCATCATGACGGATTCATGCCAATGAACGATAATACTGATTCTCAGATTATCTACGACACCTTCGGCTGCAGCAAAAAAAGTTTCAAGAAAACTATCGGTACACTTTACCGTCAACATCAGATTACGATTGAAGACGACGGAATCCATTTGATTAAAGAAAAATAATCATAAATACAATGCTCGTTAAGGGTTATTTGTTTTTCGTAAGATGCGAGAGATGAATATCGTTTAACGAGCATCATTTTTGACCTATGGGTCAATTTGCGTGGTGCAACATGCTCTAATCTGCGATAAATGCTGGTGGTTTGAGAGATTCAAAACATTCAGAGCCAAAATCGAGCAATGTAACTTCTCTATAGG
>JALNVE010000192.1 GCA_023227695.1 Paludibacteraceae bacterium | reverse complement strand
TTACGCTTGGCAATATCTCTCTTAATAGTTGATCTGTTTTCATTCCGCAAAGATAATGCTATTCATGAATTTTGGGGAATATTCTTGTCGCTATACCAACCCCACCTATCCGCTGATCCGGAAATACACTCTGACATTATAAATAGATAGTAATCTAAAACAAAGCATAAAAAACCGCCTGGCTTTGCAAAAGCAAAGTCTGGCGGTTTTTATTAACCTGAGTTCGATATAAGCAACTGATTAAAATAGAGACAATTGTCCATGAGTATTCTCCCTTTCATATTTTATAGCAGGTTTTTTAGGGAAAAAGAGTATGCGATAAGACCTGAAATCAAATTGGAAAGGAAGTTTGTGAAAGAACGATGTCTAGAATGTTCCACCTGACATATATTTTTCAATTCGTCGTTAATAGTCTCTATTACAGATCTTTTTCTTAGCAAGATCTTGTCCGCAGTTGACATTAGAGAGTTTTTCATGTTGCGTTTTAGTCCAGTAATAAGCTGTATGCCATCAACAAAAAGCATTTCAAAAAGTTCCTGACAGATGTAACCTTTGTCAGCAAACAGTTTGTCTGTGATGTTTTTCAGAAAACTGGCATATTTAAGAGGTGTTCTGTCATCTACGTTTCCCGGTGTTATGACAAAATTTAGGATTTAACCCATCTCATTTACAATTAGATGCAGTTTGAATCCATAAAAAAAGCCCATTGTGGACTTTCCTCTTTGAGCAATGCCTTCAAACACCTTATGATTGAAAATTCTTTTGTTATGACAAACCCTAATTGGGGTTGAATCTATAAAAGAGATGCCAGTGCATGAGCCAAGTCTCATGGTCTTGAGGAAAAGAACCATAGGAAATAATGATTTTTGTTCTAATTCCACAAATCGATTGTAGGATACCGTTTCTGGGAAATATGACGTCAGATGCTTTTGCACATAATTGATGTAAAAGTGTTTAAGGTTTCTAAAACCACCAGTATGAAAGAGAATCATAATAGTTATTACTTCTGCATCAGAAAGCTTACATGGCTTATTTCTGTCCTTTTTCCCATTGTCTTCTGCAATTTGGGATCTTTTTATTACCGAATTAAATTCCTTGCAAAAATCGTCTGCAAAATAGAAAACTTCAACTATTTTTGTATTGTTGTTCATGAGATTTTTAATGTTATATTTTTGATTTTAAACCTTTTAAAGACATAACATAATTCTCATTTGGACAACATTTTTTCGTTTTTTTATATCGAACTCAGGTTAATAATCCTGTTTTATCTCAAATCCCAACTGACGTAGAACCTCAGATTGGCTATTTTTTACCTCGTAGACACCGTATTCTCTGCGGAGCGGATAATCGCCCCTCTGTTTCTCAAAAGTAGCAGTAGACTGACGTAAGCGGGCATCGTCAGCAAGTATGTCGTACGATTGGAGGATAGCCTCCTTATCTGTCGTCTTAGAGCCGTCTATGATGGTGTTAGCAGGTTTCTGGATATCAGTAACCGTCCAATTGTCCAAGCCCAGGTTAAAGAATCGGCTAACGGACTGCACAGACATACGCGTAGCGTTGGCCTTACCGTCGGCAGAATAACCGGCAATGTGCGGCGTAGCAATCTCTGCCTTAGCGAGCAACTCAAGATCAATGTTCGGCTCGATCTCCCAACAGTCTACCACAACACCCAAAACAGCGCCCGACTTCAATGCTCTCTTTACAGCCGATGTGTCAAAAACCTCACCGCGCGCTGCATTGATAAGAAACGGCTGTTTCTTCAATTTGCTTATAAACTCACTGTCTACAAAGTGATAAGTTTTGTCTTCGCCCTCGCGATAGAGAGGCACATGGAAAGTGATGATATCCGCCTCACGGCAAATCTGTTCTAGAGAGACAAACTCTTTGCTTCCCTCTTTAAGTTGGCGCGGAGGGTCATTCTGCAACACTTTCATGCCTAGAGCAGAGGCCATCTCGACCACCAATCGGCCTACATGACCCACTCCCACTACACCAAGCGTCTTATCTTTCAACTGGAAATTGTACTTGTTAGATAGGCAAGCCAAAGCCGAATTGAGATACTGAGCCACCGAACGGGCATTGCATCCCGGAGCATTTGTCCACTGGATACCCTTCGCCTCGCAATAATTTTTGTCTATATGGTCAAAACCAATAGTAGCTGTAGCGATGAACTTCACCTTGCTACCTTCCAACAAATCTTTGTTGCAGTGAGTACGTGTACGGACAATTAAAGCATCGGCATCACGTACATCATCGGCAGTAATGGAACCGCCTGGCAAATAAATAACCTCTGCTACCTTCTCAAAAGCCCCTTTAATAAAAGGTATTTTATTGTCAATAACTATCTTCATTTCTCCTCCTAATCGCTAATTACATTCTATAAATTACAATCGGAAACGAACTGCATCTTGGATGGACACCCAAAGAACAGAACGTTTACTAAAATTGGTGTTGATTCGTGGTCGAAAATTCTACGCGTTTTTCCTCAATCCCTTAAAACAGAACAAAGGACAAAAGAACGATACCGTCCAGTTGTCCTTTGTGCACTATATCGTCTTAAATATTAAAAATCCTAATCTCTTGATGAGATGATAAGTTCATACTCCTTGCAGAATTTTTTGAATGAGCTGATCAAATCATCCTTAACAAACTCCTCCTCTGAAGATACGCTCAACAAAATAGTGGTTATGCTATCAACATCCTCTTTTGTATAGTTTCCCTTCTTTACAATGTCGAAAGCTTGCCTATACTCATTCTTGTAAATATTATTATAGAAATCTACGAATTCAATAACCGACTTACGTAATTCATCCTTCTCATCATATGGTTCCATCGCCTGCAACTCTTTAAGAGTCTCTTCTGAATTTTTCTGACATTCAGCCAACGCCTTCTCAGCAGCCTCAATATCCTTCTTGGAAAGAGCTTCTGTAATTTTCACAGTCTGTTTCTCCATGTCAGAAGCCTTCTCCATGATATCCTCTGCATAATCAGCAGGAGTAGAACAAGACGCCAAAATAATTATAAATAAAGAACTTAGTAAATAAATGAACTGTTTCATATTTGTATACGATTTGTTAGCAAAAGTTTATATATCCGTAAAGATATATATAAAAAACGGAAATAGTTTGTGCATTTATAATAATTGTTGAGCTTTGCTCACTAGCAAGCCAATGGCTTGCTGACCAATAGGTCTAATCAACAAAAAAAGGGAACGCCCTTCCGGTAATTCCCTTTTTTAGAAAGATTATATTGAATCTTATTTGTTTACTCTGAACTTCTCGTTACCGTTCTTGATGAAATCAACAATCTGATTTGCAGCAGCGATTCCGGCGTTAGTGTTAGCCTCAGCAGTCTGAGCACCCATCTTCTTAGGTGTTGAGAAATAACGTCCTTCGAACTTAGCGAATTCGTCATTAGCTGCAGGCATGATATCTGTGATGTACTTCAAATCCTGACGTTCTGCTAACAACTTGATCAAACCAGCCTCATCAATAACCTCTTTACGAGCAGTATTAATAACAATACCACCCTTCTTCATTTGGTTAACCATGTCGTAGTTGATGCTGTTCTTAGTCTCTGGAGTTGCAGGGATGTGCAAAGAAACGATGTCACAGGTCTTGAACAATTCGTTCTGGTTAGCAACAGCCTTAACACCAGAAGCCTCGATTGCAGAAGCAGGACAGAAAGCATCGTAAGCATAAACTTCCATTCCTAGACCTTTAGCAATACGAGCTACATTACGACCAACGTTACCAAATGCCAAAAGACCAAGTTTCTTACCCATCAACTCAGAACCAGATTTTCCGTTGTAGAAGTTACGTACGGCATAAACCAAAAGACCGAATACCAACTCAGCAACTGCGTTAGCGTTCTGTCCAGGAGTGTTCATAACACATACTTTGTGTGCAGTTGCAGAAGCAAGGTCAACGTTATCGTAACCAGCACCGGCACGAACAACGATCTTCAACTTTTTAGCAGCGTCGAAAACCTCAGCATCTATCACATCACTACGGATGATGATAGCGTCTGCGTCAGCAGCAGCGTCTAAAAGCTGTTTCTTCTCTGTGTATTTTTCCAAAAGGGCCAAATCATAACCAGCACCTTCGATCACTTTCTTTATGCCATCAATTGCTTCTTTTGCAAATGGCTTTTCAGTTGCAACTAATACCTTCATTTTTAACCTCCATTCCCTTTCGGGTTTTTTAAAATTGGATAATCGGAATCTACGCCAGCGGCGCTTCTCCTTAATTTTTATTGATAATAGTCCGGCCTCGACCAGAAAGGAACGCGGCCATCAGATAAGATCTGATTGAAAAGATTAACCACAAAGTGCACAAGATTATGCATCATTGTGTGCCTTGTGGTTAAAAACCTGCTGGCGACGAATCGCTTACAGATTATTATTTTGCGTGTTCTTTTTCGAACTCCTTCATGCAGTCGATCAAAGCTTGAACGCTCTCGATTGGCAATGCATTGTAGCAAGAAGCACGGAAACCACCAACTAAACGATGACCCTTGATTCCGACCATACCCTTAGAAGTAGCGAACTTCATGAAGTCTGCCTCTAACTCTTTGTACTGATCTTTCAATACGAAGCAGATGTTCATACGAGAACGGTCTTCCTTCTTAGCTGTTCCTACGAACATCTTACTGTTGTCGATTGCATCATAAAGCAAGTTAGCCTTAGCGATGTTTCTTTTCTCCATCTCCTTAACACCACCTTGAGCCTTCAACCATTTCAAAGTCTGAAGAGCTGTGTAGATAGGCAATACTGGAGGAGTGTTGAACATAGAACCATTATCAACATGAGTTCTGTAATCCAACATAGAAGGGATCTGACGAGTTACCTTACCTAGCAAATCGTCCTTAACGATAACAAAAGTTACTCCAGCAGGAGCCAAGTTCTTCTGAGCACCACCATAAATCATACCGTATTTAGAAACGTCGATTGGGCGAGAGAAGATATCTGAAGACATATCAGCAATTACTGGAATTGAAGAGTCGATGTCTTTCAACAACTCAGTTCCGTAGATTGTATTATTAGTTGTAATATGCAAATAATCTGCATCAGCAGGAATTTGGTAATCATTACCAGCCTTAGGAACCCAAGTGAAATTCTCGTTAGCAGAAGTAGCAACCTCTACCACCTCACCGAATAATTTAGCTTCCTTCATAGCTTTCTTTGCCCATACACCTGTGTTTACATAGGCAGCCTTTTTCTCTAAGAAATTGAAAGGAATCATACAGAATTCCAAGCTAGCGCCACCACCAAGGAAGATAACTGAATAACCTTCTGGAATGTTCAAAATCTCTTTAAATAGAGCTACAGCCTCATCAACGACTGGCTGAAAGTTCTTAGCACGGTGACTAATTTCCAGTAGTGACATACCATCGTTTTCAAAATCCAAAACAGCTTGAGCTGTCTTTTCGATGACTTCTCTTGGGAGAATAGATGGTCCTGCGTTGAAATTATGTTTCTTCATAAAACCTGAAATTTTATAATTAGTTATTTTATTAGTTTCTTACCTTTTTTTTATGCAACTGCTTATATGAATACGAATTAGATTTTTTTTGTCACTTCATATCATAAAACAATATTGCCTGATTCTTAATTGAAAAATATGCCGCAAAATTAATATAAAAATCAAATCAAAATATAATTTTATACCTTTTTTTGATAACAGAATAAAGTTTTTTTCTCTCTAAATAGCATTTTTAGTAAATAAAAAATAGCATTTTGTCAAATACCAGCTATTATTATTGTCATTTTGTCATTTTAATATTTCAAAACTTCAGATTGACTAACAAAATGTTCAAAAAGTCCCATTTCCATTTTTTTTTGACAAAACGGCTTTTCTCTGTCATTTTTAATCATTATGAAAAACTATTTAACACAGAAAGAAGATTTTTCTTCCATATACAAATTATTAGCTATTTAATATTTACAAAAAAAACACTTCATTGCAATTATTTTTCAATAAAGATGACAATTATTAATTACATTTTATTAATATTGCAACAATAAACAATAGGGTAAAAATCCTATTCTCTTAACCATTAAAAATTAAAATGAGCTGGATTCAAGCGGACAATGCAACCTCATTTAAATCCAAGTTTGTCAATTGTTTAAATTTTTGTAAAGGAGTCATATACCCTAATCTTTTCCTCGG
>JALNVE010000191.1 GCA_023227695.1 Paludibacteraceae bacterium | reverse complement strand
CTTACTACCGCAAGCTTAAAGCTCATCGGGTAGTCTTTTTGTGAACGTCTAACGTACTGTCTTTCTTTTCCTTTCATATTCGTTACTTTTTTGTTGTAACGCTATTTCAGGACGTGACATTATATAAAACAAAAAGGCTTGTCCATTGATGTTCAATAGACAAGCTTTTTTTATGTCTGCTTTCTTTATATACTTCTACGAACAGCTATTCCTTCGTTTGAAAGGTATTCTTTTAAGTCTGGAATGGCTATCTCATGAAAATGGAAAATGCTAGCGGCTAAAGCTGCGTCTGCTTTTCCTTTGGTAAATACATCTTTGAAGTGTTCCATTGTTCCTGCACCTCCAGATGCAATCACAGGAATGGACAAAGAAGTGGAAAGTTCTGCTAATGCTTCGTTGGCAAAACCTTGCTTTACTCCGTCATGATTCATGCTCGTGAATAGGATTTCACCCGCACCTCTCTCTTGTGCCTCTTTGGCCCATGAGAAGAGCTTTTTATCTGTTGCTATTCTTCCTCCATTCAAGAAACAGGTCCACTCGCCATTTTCAAATTTAGCATCGATAGCAACAGTAGCGACTTGACTACCGAAATTCTTTGCAACCTCTGTAATGAGGTTTGGATTTTTGATGGCTGCTGAGTTGATAGAGACCTTGTCTGCTCCAGCACAAAGAAGAGTGTCCACATCTTTTAATTCGTGAATACCTCCACCAACGGTGAACGGAATGCTGATGTTTTGGGCAATTCTCTTAACCAGATCAACGAAAGTTTTTCTTCCTTCGTGAGAAGCTGTAATGTCCAAAAATACCAATTCGTCGGCACCTTGACGGCTATATTCGGCACCCAACTCAACCGGATCGCCTACGTTACGTATGTTTACGAAGTTTATTCCTTTTACGGTTTGTCCGTCCTTAATATCCAAGCACGGAATGATTCTTTTTGCTAACACGTGTCTGTATGATTAAATTGTGATGCAATCTGTTATTATAAAGAGAGGAAATTATTAAGAACTATTTCTCCCATCTTCCCGCTCTTTTCAGGGTGGAACTGAACGGCATGGAAATTATTCTTGTGCAGAGATGCACTGAATGGATGAATGTATTCTGTCGTTGCTATAGTGTCCTTGCCTGTAGTCGCGTAGTAACTGTGTACATAATAGAAATACGGGTTTTCAGGTAATCCCTTGAAGAGGGGAGAGTCAGAAACCTGAATCGTGTTCCATCCCATGTGAGGTACTTTGTGTGTCTGTGCATCAGGAATAAAAAGTTTCACCTCTTCGTCGAAAATGCCTAAACAATCTACTTTGCCAGAAATAGCCTCTTCTGATGATTTGCAGAGCAGTTGCATGCCGATACAGATGCCTAAAACCGGTTGCTTTAGATCCTTTATAAGAGTGTCCAAATGTTGCTCTTTAAGGTAGTTCATGGTTGTTTCAGCTTCACCTACACCTGGAAAAATCACTTTGTCGGCAGCTTTTATCTTTTCCAAGTCTCCTGTGATTTCTGCTTCAACGCCTAAACGTTTCATCGCATAGTCTACAGAAAAGATGTTTCCTGCATTGTATTTAATGATTACGATCCTCATATTCTTGAATTACAATTTGTTTTAGAAAGAATTTATCTCTTTCTTTTTTGCAAATGTAGTGTTTTTTTGATTAAGAGAGAATCGCGTAGGTTTTAAACATATAAGATTCTGGACGAAAAACAGCTTGATGTAAAAAAGAAAGCGCAAGGTTCGAATAGACCCTGCGCTTAAGTTGGATGTAGATTCTTATTATAGAACCTTTTCGTTTGTCAATTTTGGTAATTTGCCACCCTGAATTTTTACAATCTCGAAAGCATTTTGAATGTTGGATGAATTAATGATGCTATCAGTGTCCATTTGAGAATAGAACTTCAAGATTCTATTCATCATAGCAGTATCATTAATGCCAATTTTTTCCATGCCTGCTTTGATAAAACCTGTTTTCCAGTCAGCGGCAGACTTTAAAGAATCCAAACTGTTCTTTTGGTATAGTTCGAATGATCTTTGACAAGCCGAAATAGTAGGAACCAACATGCCTTTGAATGTCAGAGAGTCAAAAGGAAATCCTTTTTCTGCTGATTTATAAGCTACGTTGACCGTGTCCTTTATTGCTAAAAGACCCTTTCCGAAGTTTTCACCCTCTCCGTATCCTAATTTATAAAAGTCGGATGTTGGCATGGGATACTCTGTGCTCATTTCGTTTTCTACCTTTTCCCCATCCTTGTCGCAAGAATAGAGTAAAGAACTACCTGCAAGCAGGAGTGACGTAAAAAAAATCAGGTTCTTCATGGACGTGACAAATAAATGTTAATTACCCTGTAAAAATATCTTATCAAGTTCAGTTATGGCATTTGCAATACCAGTTACTGAACTGAAATCCAAATCAGTGTCTAATAAAGCAGAAAGTTTCTCGGATTTCTGAGCATCAGTTTTTACAGCTCCTGCAATGAATCCTTTTTTCCACTCTGCATCATTTTTGTTTGTTTTGTATTTTGTGTAAACAGACAAAAGCTGAAGTCCTGCTTTTGTTTCTTCAATTGTACCTTCAGCATTCTTGTATCCATCGTAAGCTTGCATGAATTCTTTGCCTATTTCTTCTCCTTTTGTATAAGAAGTTTGAGTGTCTGTCGGATTTTCAGTCTTGTCTTCATCATCGTCATCATCGCTTGAACAAGATGTGAAACCTAGGCTTAAACCTAAGAAAAGAATTAGTAAGAAAGAAAAAAAATTAGTATTCATGTTTTGATTTGTTTAAAAAGTTAATAATCAATTTTTTTCAGCCACTGCCAACGATTACTTTAACTCCTTCTGCAGAGATAAGTGCTGATATGCGAGCTTCAATGGTAGCGCCTGTTGTTATTACATCGTCTACAACGAGTATATGTTTGTTTTCCGATTTTTTATCTCTTTTGTTGAACTTTTTATTTGTCAAGTTTTCCAAATATGTTCTTTAGCAAGTCTGATGTTCTAGACGCCGCATTTGTTCTGATGTCTAATTCTTTGTTTGCTATTTTATATAAAAGACCATTCAGAGCTTTTTCTGTTACGTAGTCAGCAAGGTCTATTTCCAAACTTTTCATGTTTATGATTTTGTTATAAGAGTCTGGATCAACTAGTTTTAATTCAAGCATAGCATCGTTACCTCCAAGGCTCTCGCAATCCATTAAATATCCGTATTGCGTAGTGACAGTTTCCCATGCTTGATTTACATTGAGACCATCAAAACTTACATTAGAAAGCGATTCGGTAATGGTAGGTTTGAAAGCAGATTGTAAATCATAGAATGAATTATTGTAAAGATATTTGGTCGCTGCATTGTTTTCGCCAAAAAGAATGGATTCCTCATCAGAAATATTCATATCTACAATGATTGTTTTGAATACGTTGACGGCTTTTGCTGCTGCGTCTTCTGAAGCTTTGTTGATTAAAGTAGTCATTGTGTTTTCTAAATCGTCTGCTGATATTCCTACTATATTCAAAAGTGAATCACCAGCTTTTGATTGTTTTAACTTTCCAATTGTTTCGAAAAATGAGTTTATCTCTTCAGGTAAGGCTATCCTAGCTAAACTATCATTTAGATATCCGCCATCTTTACCTAATTCTGTAGAAGCTGTTGCTGCACCAATAAGCAAAGCCTCTTTTAATGCCCCAACAGTATCACTTTCTTCGTCGTTGTTTTCTATCTTGTCGTCATCATCATTATCGTCACTAGAACAAGATGTGAACCCTAGGCTTAGACCTAAGAAAATAATTAATAATAAAGAGAAAAATTTAACGTTCATGTTTTGATTTGTTAATAATTTAATAATCAGAGTTATTCAGCCACTGCCAACGTTGCAACACTAACTTTGACACCATCTGCAGAGATAAGTGCAGATATGCAAGCTTCAATGGTAGCGCCTGTTGTTATTACATCGTCTATAACAAGTATATGCTTGTTTTCTATTTTTGTTGGGTTGATAACTTTGAAAATGCCATTTACGTTCTGCCACCGTTCATAAACACCTTTTTTTGTTTGCGTTTGAGTCGCTGCTTCTCGTATTAAAGCATCTGTTATGAGTGGTTTACCCATTGATTGGGCTATTCCTTGGGCAATCCATTCACTTTGGTTATATCCACGTTCTTTTAATCTTTTTGAATGTAAAGGAACTGGAATTATAGCGTCAATTTCGTCAAACCAGCTTCTTTTTAAGTCTGCACCAAAAATCTTACCTAAATGTTCGCCTAGCTCTTTTTCTCCTTTGTATTATATCTCGTGCATGAATTTTTGAGTCATGGATTTCTTTTCAAAGTAGAGAAAAGAGGTTGCGTGCTGTACTTCAACTTTCCCGTAGAACCTCTGTTCTACGCTGTTGCCTTCAATAGTGTGGTATTTTGTCCGCGCTAGATTATTAAGGCAATGGAGACAAATGAACTTTTCGCCTTTGAACAATGCATTTCCACATCCAAAGCAAAGTTTGGGGTAGAATAGATTAATGAAATCTTTAAATAGTTCAGTTGGCTTAAACTTGTTCAATTTTTTGCCTCTTTAATTGAGCTTTTATTTGTCAAGTCTTCCAAATACGTCCTTTAGCAAGTCTGAAGTTCTTGCTGCAGCGTTGGTCCTGATGTCTAATTCTTTATTTGCTACTTTAGAGAAAAGGCCATCCAAAGCTTTGTCTGTTACGTAATCAGCAAGATTTGTTTCTAAACCTTGCATGCTTGAAATTTTGTTGTAAGAGTCTGAATCAGCTAGTTGTAATGCAACCATGGCAGCGTTGCCTGCAGTAGACTCCTTTGCATTCATTAATTTGTTGTATTGTGTAGTGACAGCTTCCCATGCTTGATTTGCATTATATCCACCAAAACTTACATTAGAAAGAGATTCTGTTATCGTAGGGTTGAATGCACTTTGTAAACCTGTGAATGTCTTGTTTTGAAGATAAGTTGTTGCTGCATTGTTTGCGCCAAAAAGAATGGATTCACCGTCTGCAATTGTAATGCCAGTGATAGCTGTTTTGAATACGTTGACAGCTTTTGGTGCTGCGTCTTCCGCGGCTTTGTTAATCAAAGTAGTCATTGTGTTCTCCAAATTGTCTGATATGCCAACTGCATTCAAAAGCAAATTACCTGCTGGTGATTGCTGTAACTGGCCAATGATATCGAACAAAGTGTTTGTCTCTTGAGGTAAGGCTATCCTTACTAGGCTATCATTCAGATATCCGCCTTCTTTACCTAATTCAGTAGAAGCTGTTGTTGCACCAATTGTCAAAGCCTCTTTTAATGCGCCAACGGTATCGTCGTTGCTGAATAAATTATCCAAATTTCCAACTGAGCCTTCGTCACAGCTTGAACAGCATAACAGTAAAAGTAAAGTAATGAATATAGATTTGATTGTTTTCATCATATTATATTATAATTAGTTTGTAATTATTTTTTCATATCAATTTTTTCCGTTATCGAATCACAAAAATAATTTATTTTGTGGAAATGAAAGTATTTATTTCTCTTTTTCAGCAAAATAGATGTTTTTTGGTTGAAAACAGAAACAGATTTTTAGTCGATGATTACTCCGTCTTGCATGTGAATTACTCTATCTGAAATAGAGGCCAATTCAGGGTCGTGGGTAACTATTACCAATGTTTGCCCAAAGTCCTCCTTGAGATTTAGAAATAGTTTGTGAAGTTCTTCCTTGTTTTTAGAATCCAAACTTCCAGAAGGTTCATCTGCGAAAATAACATCAGGCTTGTTCATTAAAGCGCGAGCTACAGCAACCCGTTGTTTTTCACCTCCTGATAATTCATTAGGCTTATGATTAGCCCTCTCTGCGATGTTTAGAAAAGAGAGGAGTTCCATTGCTCTTTCTTTTGCTTCTTCTTTTAATTTGTTTCCTATTAAAGCAGGAATCATGATATTTTCCATTGCAGTGAATTCAGGGAGGAGCTGATGAAACTGGAAAACAAAGCCTATGTGTGTGTTCCTAAATGTAGACAATTCTTTTTCGGAAAGATCCAAAGGCGACATTCCATTGATGGAGATGGAACCGGAATCTGGTTTATCTAACGTTCCCAAAATTTGCAGAAGAGTAGTCTTTCCCGCTCCACTTGGACCCATAATGGTGACGAATTCTCCTTTCTGAACATTTATGTTGACGTTTTTTAAAACGTTCAACTGTCCAAAACTCTTATTAATATTATTTGCTTTTATCATT
>JALNVE010000190.1 GCA_023227695.1 Paludibacteraceae bacterium | reverse complement strand
TCAGATGAAAGGCTTGTTGGATAAAATGGAGTCGGAAGATCTGGATGTCCTTCGATTTAATTATCAGAATGTCAATGATAAGTATGAGGTATTTCAACCCAACCGAGTCTATAGACAATATGTTGATTATAGAGATGAGATAACAGATGGTCTTTCTTTCTTGACAGATCGTTTAGGCTTTGCCTGTTATGCTTGGCAATTTATGATAAAAGCCTCTTTATTTGAAGATAAATCTCTTCTGTTTAGAGAGGGTATTTATTTTGAGGATACGGAGTGGACTCCTCGTATGTTGATCCAAGCTAAACGAGTAACGTCAGTAGATACGGTTGTTTATAATTATTTGATGCGTTCAGGATCCATCACACAGAGTCAGATCTCAGAAAAACAGAGAAAGGTATTGGATGACAAGGTTAAATTGGTGAAATCATTGATAGAACAGAAATCAAACTTGCGTGACGTGCGATGGTATGATGGAATGATTGGGCAGACGGTCATTTCGATATTAGGATTATTGAGCCTTCAATTCTATAATGAAAAGAAAAATTACATATCTCAATTAAAAAAAAATGGAGTTTTTCCTGTTTCTGATTATCATTGCATAGAGAGAAATAAAATGCGGGTAAAGATGATAAATTTTTCTCCGTCTTTTTATTGTTGGTTTATTCATTTGAAAAATAAAAGATGAAAGTTGCATATTTATTAGGTTCTTTGAGTAGAGGCGGAACGGAAACTCTTTTGTTAGACTTGTTTGTCAACGCCAAGAAGACTACATTTGAAATCATGGGCATTCATCGAAAAAATGGAGAGTTGCGAGATGCATTTTATAAAACAGAACTTGATTTTTATCAGTTAGAACCCAAATTTCCGTTTGATCCGATTTATCTTTATCGTTTACGTAAATTACTAAAGAAAAATAGAGTATATATTGTCCATGCCCAACAATCAATAGATGCAGTTTATGTAGCTATTGCCTTGATAGGAACTGGAATAAAGGTGGTTCAGACCTTTCATGGTTATGATATGAAGTGTGGAGCTTATCCGCTTTTTATCATGAAGTTGAGTATGAGGTGTGTGGCTAGAAATCTATTTGTTAGTTATACTCAGAAATCTTATTATCAAAAAAAATATTCATTGAAAGAGAATCAATGCGGAGTGGTTTACAATGGAGTTTCTTTCGATAAATTGGACAATTTTGAAAAAAAATCTATAAGAGAAGAGTTAAATATAGATAAGAATACATTGTTATTAGGTTCCGTTGGTAATTTTTTAGACGTTAGAGATCAATACACTATCTGTCTATTTCTCAAATTATTGAAAGAAAAAGACATTTGTTTCAAATTCTTATTTGTAGGTAAGGCATCTGATTCTGCAAAATATCAGAAGTGTGTTGATTTCTGTTGTCAGAATGGATTAGAAACGGAGGTTTTGTTTTTAGGTTCACGAATAGACGTACCTAATATATTGAATCAAATAGATGCTTTTGTTTATGCCTCTGATCACGATACCTTCGGTATTGCCGTGATAGAAGCGATAGCATCCTCACTTCCAACTTTTGTGAATGATTGGGATGCAATGAGAGAGATAACAGAGGATGGTAGGTTTGCAACGTTATATAAGACGAAAGATGTTAACGATTTGCTGAATAAAATGGATGATTTTATTTGTCATATTGGTGCTTATAAAGAAAATGCAAAAGTAGCTTCTCTTGAAATACGAAAAAAATACTCGATAGAATCGCATATAAATCAATTATTTGCTGTATATAACTTGATTAAATAGTAATACTTTGTTAAACCATTTTCCCACATATTTTACAAATAAAGCCATTTCTGTCTATTGTTCAGGATTGCTGATAGTGACACTGCTGTTCCTTAATTATAGCATGTCTTTAGTTTGGTTTGTCTTCGGATTAGTTTCCGTATGTGGATTTTTTTATTTTTCCAATCGTTTGACTATAAGTTGGGGCAAGTATGAAGATAAAACATTTGCTCGTCGTATTTTTATTACAGCATTAGTAATCCGTGTAGTTTATGTCCTTTTTTCCTATTTCTTTTTTGAATATATGACCGGATCTCCTTTTGAATTCTGTGCAGCAGATTCTATGGGTTATAACGGTGAGGCAGAATGGATTGTGATGATGATAGATTATGGAGATTTAACCCCTTATTGGGCTTATATAGGAGGTGGTTACTCTGATATGGGATATCCTTTCTATTTAGGTATACAATATTGGATCACTGGCAATTCTATTCTAATTGCTCGACTTTTAAAAGCTTTGTATGGAGCCTATCTTTGTCTATTGGTCTATCGTTTGGCTTTCCGAAATTTTGGAGAGTCTACGGGTCGTATGGCAGGCATTTTTGTGATGTTGATGCCTAATTTGATCTATTATTGTGGAATGCATCTAAAGGAGACGGAGATGGTTTTCTTGACTGTATGGTATGTGGAACGGGCAGATAACTTGCTGCGTTCTCATTCATATAACTTCATGAACATATTTCCTGTTTTGATATTGGCAGTTTCTCTTTTCTTTTTTAGAACAGCATTGGGAGCTGTAGCTTTGATGGCATTCTTTACAGCTCTTGTTTTCTCAGAATCAAAATTGGTGGGATGGAAAAAAAAGGTCTCTATTGGAGTATGGTTAGTAGCTTGTATGCTCTACATGGGAGGTACTAAAATATCGAACGAAGTGAATGGGTTGGTTCAGAATTATGAAACTAATCAGGAATCGAGTATGTCATGGCGTGCAGAACGAAAGGGAGGTAACTCTTTTGCCAAATATGCGGGAGCCTCTGTTTTTGCACCCTTTATATTTACCATTCCATTTCCAACCATGGTAGATACACCCAATCAGGATAACCAGCGAATGATACATGGAGGAAACTATGTCAAGAACATTACCTCCTTCTTTACCATTTTAGCTTTGCTGGTTCTCTTTTTTCGGAAAAAGAATTGGAGGAAGTATGTCTTAATTATAGCCTTTCTTTGTGGCTATTTGGGGGTTATAGCAATGAGTTCTTTTGCACATTCGGAGCGATTCCACTTGCCGGCTTTGCCTTTTGCTTTGATATTGGCGGCATATGGCATCAGTGAGTTTAAGAACAAGGATAAATTGTATTTTAACCTATGGTTGGTCTTAATATTTGTTGCAATGGTTGGTTGGAATTGGTTTAAACTGGCAGGTAGAGGATTTGAATAGATGAGAGTTTTAGTTGTCTGTAGTTATAAAAAGCAGTATGCATCGCATATAGCTCCCTTTATAGAGGAGCAGGTGGCATCAATCCAAAACCAAGATGTTACCGTAGCCTATTTCCTGATAAAAGGGAAGGGCATCTTAGGTTATCTGAAAGAGCTTGGACCTATGCTCTCTGAGATAAAACAGTTTCAGCCGGATGTGATTCATTCCCATTTTGGTTTGTCTGGGCTGTTGGCTAACCTGCAACGTAGAGTGCCTGTTGTCACTACCTATCATGGTAGTGATATCAATATAGACAGTGCATTCCGTTTTTCTAAATGGTGCATACGTTTTTCCGCATGGAATATTTTTGTCTCGAAAAAGAACCAACAAAAAGCAGCCTCTAAGGATAAGTTCTCAATTTTGCCTTGCGGTATAAACTTGGAGGATTATCTTTTTATGGAGAAGTCGCAGGCTCGTAAACATTTAGGTTGGAAGCAGGAGGAGCGTTATGTACTTTTTGCGGGAGCCTTCAGTAATAAAGTAAAGAATGCTCATTTAGCCCAAACGGCAGTAGAACAGATACATGGAGTCCATTTAATCGAGATAAAAGGCTATACAAGAGCCGAAATGGCAACGCTTTATTATGCTTCGGATGTGCTATTAATGAACTCTCATTCAGAGGGTTCACCGCAAGTTATCAAGGAGGCTATGGCCTGTGGTTGTCCCATTGTCAGTGTAGATGTGGGAGATGTTGCAGAACGCATCGATGGAATCGAGGGTTGTTACATAGCAGAGAAAAATCCAGAGGATATTGCGCAAAAGTTACTTTTGGCTTTCGATTTTAATGGACGAACAGATGGCAGACGTAAAATCGATGAAATGGAACTGGATAATAATGAAATAGCAAAAAATCTGATTCAGATTTATCAGAATGTTTCGAATAAAAGGTGAAATTGTGTTGATGAATAGCCGTATTTTATGTTAATCATCAAGACGGAGCGCGCTCCGTCTCTACAAGGTGACCGTCCGAGACGATGCACATTTAATCAACATTCGTTTAATTCGTAAATTCGTGGTTCAATAAAATCTGTGGTTCAATTAAACATTGCCGCATGGCAATTAATTATCCGTGCAATCTGAGGTAAAATAAATTCGTGGTTAGTGTGGGTATTCTACGTCCACGAGAAACAGTCCTTGTGCCGGAGCAGAAGAACCGGCCGAACAGCGGTCTTTTTTCTCGATGATTTGGCGGAATTTTTCAATCGTCATTTTTCCGCGGCCAATGTCGATCAAGGTACCTACAATGGCTCGGACCATATTTCGAAGGAAACGATCTGCCTGAATGGTGAAAATCAAAAACGGACCCTCTTTTTCCCATACAGCCTTCATGATTTTGCAGTTATTCGTTTTTGCATCGGTATGCAACTTACTGAAACTGGTGAAATCGGTATATTCAAATAGCGTTGAGGCTGCCTCGTTCATTTTCTCGATATCAAGCGGAAATGAAATTTTGGCCGATAATTCGTGATAAAATGGGTCCTTTTCCGTCGTGATGTAGTATTTGTAAGTTCTTGAAATCGCGTCAAATCTGGCATGTGCGTCAAAAGCAACCTCTTCTATGCTAAAAACGGAGATGTCGTAGGGCAGCAGATTGTTGAGTTGACAAACCAACTGTTTATGGTTTGATATAGGGCTCTCCAAGTCGAAGTGCGCAGTCATCTTTTTTGCATGGACGCCTGTATCTGTACGACCAGCACCAGTAAGGGCTACGGTACATCTAAGAATGGTCTCCATGGCCTGAGTAAGGGTTGATTGAACGGAGACGGCGTTGGGTTGGATCTGCCAACCATGATAATTCGTTCCGTTGTATGCAAAGTAAATGAAATAGCGCATAAATTATTATTTTTGTAATGTAATTGCAAAGATAGATTTTCTTGACTAATTTAGAAAATCGTTACTCGTTGATCGTTACTCGATTATAACGGTATTGTTGTTATATCAGGAAAGAAACGCAAAAAGAGAAACGAAAATGATAAACGAACATAAATGAAAAAAATCATATTGGTAGCGGGGGCACGTCCCAATTTTATGAAAATAGCGCCTTTGATGCATGCCTTTGCGAAAAGCAAGGTGTTTGAACCTATTTTGGTGCATACAGGTCAGCATTACGATGTTAAGATGTCTGGTCAGTTTTTCGAAGAACTAAATATTCCTCAGCCACAGATCAATTTAGAGGTAGGTTCGGCATCGCATGCCGTGCAGACTGCTCGTATCATGGAGGGTTTTGAAAATGTATGTGAGGCAGAGAAACCCGATTATGTGCTGGTTGTGGGCGATGTGAATAGTACGGCTGCATGTACATTGGTAGCTGCTAAATTGGGTATCAAAACGGTACATTACGAAGCTGGACTACGTAGTCACGACCGTTCTATGCCGGAGGAGATCAACCGATTGGTGACCGATTCCATCAGCGATTATTTTGTTACCACAAGCAAAGATGCCGATGATAATTTGAAGAAGGAGGGCATTCCATCGGATAAAATCTATATGTTGGGCAATCTGATGATCGACACATTGGTTGCTAATATGGAGAAAGCCCAGAAAACAGCCTTGAATTTACCTTTGGTGAACTATGATCGGAATATCTCGTTGAATACGGATTTTCAGTCGGACTCATACGGCGTATTGACCTTCCATAGACCTAATAATGTCGATGAAAAGCAGAGTTTGGAGAAGTTGGTTAGAATATGGGGTGCCGTTTCCGAACGCATTCCGTTGATTTTCCCAATTCATCCACGAACTTACAAGAATATACAGAAGTTTGGATTGGAGAAGCTTATAGCATCTTACGAGCATCTTTTTCTGATAGAGCCGTTGGGATATTTGGAGTTTATCCATCTGGTTTCTAATTCTAAATTTGTAGTGACAGATAGTGGCGGTATCCAGGAGGAGACCACCTACATGAATCTGCCATGCCTTACCGTCAGACCAACCACGGAGCGTCCCGTCACCGTATGGGAGGGCAGCAACAAGTTG
>JALNVE010000189.1 GCA_023227695.1 Paludibacteraceae bacterium | reverse complement strand
GAAGCGTCGGTATCAAAATTATCATACGAAGTTCCACCCTGAACCGTTTTATAAGTTGTTGGCACCATTTCACTTCGTGAAGAAGCCTCATAAGCATCAAAACTAGTCGCATTATCATTCTGTGAAATAAAACTGAACGTCGAAGGTTTTTCCACATAATAGTTATTATACGATTTTATCATTCCCCCATCTTCACCAGAAAAAGTTCCTTCGCCCAAAGCGTCCGTTCCCTGCATGGAAGACATCATCGGTTTGCTGATGTTTCTGTAATAGTTGGCCTCAACAAATGCGTTTGCGCCACTAGTAACACCTACACCATATTTCGAAACACCGTCAAAATAGTTATTATATACATGTACAGACATAGTACGGATACGAGGATGACGGGAATCTGAATGGTCAAACCAATTATGATGGTAACTGATGTAATTAGGACCTGTCTCAGAGGTCATTCCACAAAGAGACATTTTACCAGAATCCCAGAAATGATTATAAGACAAGGTCATATATTTCGAATCATTCTTCAAATCCAAAGAGCCATCGCCCTTGATCTGATCGGCGTCAGACCCCGCTGAGCCGTAAAAAATGTCGTTATTATGAACCCAGACATATTTGTTGTTCGTTTCGAAAGCGATGCCATCGTCACCAAACAACATGATACCTACATTCCTCAACTCAAAACTTTGGGCACGAATAGCACGGATGCCAAAGCCATAGCAAGTAGCATCATCGCCCACACCCTCTATTGTGACATTCTTCACCGGACGAGAATCATTGGATGCCTTCAGCAACATATTGTTAGCATCACCAGAGCCGGTCACGCCCGATGCCGTAATTGTTCCTACCAATCGAATACAGAACGGACGCGTCTCGTATCCTTTCTGCAAAGCAGACAAGACCGCCGATATTCCCGTGCATGAGGTACTTGAAGTGGCAGATGTCTGTACATCCTGAACCAACGTAGACTTATTCTTCTCCGTCAAATAGATAACCACAGCATCGCTCTTCAATGTTCCATCGTCATTAGCACCCACACCCGCATTGTTGAAATGGGCAAATCCTGCCCTATCATAAGCCTGAGCTATGAAAGAGACAACCGTCGGATCGCCCGCCTCTTTGCCTGATACTACGGGCACAATCTTCATATCATACGTTCCTGCTTTCAACCCCAACACATCAACCCTTGCATACGAACCATAACTACGAACCAACATCTCGTCTGCCTGTGTGTACGAAGAAGAGGTTGCCAATTTATAGTAAACGTTGTAGCTATCTGCCCCATCGAGCAGAGTCCATTCGGCATAGCCAGACTCAAACCAACCTCCATATTCGGTTACCGTCACAGCACCAGACACTATCGGATTCGGATCAACAGGAGGATCTGTCACCGTTTTTTTTACGAACACCACACTATCAACCTCTGCCACCGAATAATCGACGACAGAACCGTTTTTCATATAAACATGAAATGTATTTTGCGCACAGACAATCAACGAAAATGCGCTCAGTAAAAGCAATATAAATTTTTTATTCATGATTTTCTTGTTTTGTGTATTATGTTTAGAAGCTGTTTTTCTATAAACTAGTTTGTGTAGTTTCAATCAGTTTTTGTAGACTCACTGCTTTATAAATTTCAAAGTTCGTTCTCCCAATTTCAGGAAATAGTTCCCCGTTGGCAAAGATGCCACATCTATCTCCATCAAATCGCCAACCCCGACGCCTTGCTTAGCCAATTTTCCATCGGAACCAAACAATAAAAACTCCGTATTTGGAGGGACTCCCTTCAAATACAACCGCTCCGAGACGGGATTAGGATATAAATACAAATTCAAATCTGACACTACCGTAGACAACTCCGTGTCCTGACTGTCAGAGAAATAGATACGCTGCAACGACGAAAAATCATAATCAATGACATCTCCCGTCAACAGATATGCCGTTACCCGTTCATCTTCAAATGCGATCTTCTGCAGTTCCGAAGTGTCATAACTGACCCCATCGGCAGCTATGAATGTTCCAGCATCAGCAGAAGAAGACAGCAGAAGCAAAACGGAAGCGACGCTCCAAATTCTTCTTTTCTTCATGATAAAATTTTTTAAAGTTTCTTCGAAAAAAACGTTTTTCTTTATTTAGCTAAGGTCTACCTTTTTATTCGTTCATGACAAAACTTATGTACCAATGAGAAGACGAAAACAGAAGAAACAGATAGACGTTCGTAACATTTTAGAGTGCCATTTTTCCCAAACGAGATAATAACTCGTTAAAAATCAGAGAACAGAAAGGAATTTACAACAAATACAACGACAAATATATTCCGATATAAAACGACAATTCGCACAACAAGAAGGTAGCACCGCAACAATCGCCCGTATAACCTTGAATCTTTTTCTTCATCAAAGATGTCAAGCCCCAAAATACAAAGAAAGGAAAAATCAAAGCGACAAAATATCGCCAGTCAAAAAAAAGAGACATCGGACATAGCGCAAAAAGAAGCCCCATTCCAAAAACCTTCAAAGACATGCGTTCATAAACTACCTTTGCCTTGCTCTCCTCCTCCTTACGGGCATAAGGCAACCTATTAACAATATGAGAGGCGACAAACTTAGACCAAACATCTCCAACCAACAACAGAGAAGCCGTCTCGCTCACCGTGAAATGCAGATTCACAATCATCGTATAAAACAGGAATAAGGAAAAGGAGAGACCTATCACGCCATACGTACCAATATGCGAATCTTTCATGATGGATAGGATTCTCGTTTTATCGGTACCGCCACCAAAGCCATCGAAGAAATCGGCTAAGCCATCTTCGTGCAAAGCTCCCGTCAAAAGAATTCGAGCTGCAATAGCGAAAAGGACAGCGACAGACAATGGAAAAACGTAAGACAACAGCCAGCAAGTCAAAGCCATCACACCACCCGTGAGCCAACCAACCAAAGGCCAGTAGTAAACAACATGTTTAAACGATGCTGACGGCACATCCACCTTCAACTTCCAAAATGGAAGACGAGTAAAAAACATGAAAGCGGCAAGGATATCGTACTTCATAACCAAAGTCAAAAATATTTTGTAACCGAAGCTTTTGAAAACGTATTCATCTCATTAATCATACGCACAGCCGAATCAACAATTGGATAAGCACAGATGGCTCCTGTACCCTCGCCCAACCTTAAACCAAGGTTCAAGATGGGTTTCGCACCCAATGCATCCAACGTCATTTTATGACCCGACTCATCGCCCTGATGTCCGAAGATGGCGTAGCACAACACATCATGACAAATCTTTGAGGCAGCCAACATGCAATTGGTCATGATAAAACCATCCACCAAAACAATCATATTCAGTTCAGCCGCCTGCAACATCGCACCGACCGCCATATCCATCTCTAATCCGCCAAAATAGGTCAACATGCTCATAACAGAGCCATCGCCGTTATAATTGGCCTTTGCCCTCGACAAGACATCTATTTTATGACGAATACCCTCATTGTCCAAACCACTACCGGCTCCGATACATTGATCCAAAGGAATACCCGTTAGGAAATGCATCCACAAAGAGGAGGTAGACGTATTCGCAATGCCCATTTCACCGAAACTAATCACATTGCAACCTTCTTCATGGCAAGCTCGAACAATCTCGGCACCGCGCTCCATGCAAAGTTCCACCTCCGCATCCGTCAAAGCCGCCTCATGCAAATAGTTTCGGGTACCTTTCCGTACCTTCCTATCTATCAAGCCATCCAACTTTGGAAAATCGAAATCGACACCCGCATCTACCACTTTAAGGCGGAAGCCGTGCTGACGGGCCAAGAAATTAACGCCCGCACCTCCAGACAAAAAATTACCAATCATTTGCCGTGTAACCTCTTTCGGAGAGAAGCTGACACCCTCATCGGCAATGCCATGGTCGGCTGCGAAAACCACATTCGTGGGACAATTCAGCATTGGCGTCAACGTCTGCTGAATCCAACCAATCTGCAGAGCCAACGACTCCAACATGCCCAACGATCCTTTCGGTTTCGTCAAGTCATTTATCTTATCTATCAAAGTTTGTCTGATTGCATCATCAGGCCTCTTCACATTAAAATGTATCATCAAAAAATCTTTTAAAACGACATGCGACAACAAAATTACCTAGAATGTCAGATTCAACAATATATTTGGCTCCTTTATCTGATAACCTGTACTCATTTTTCACTTTTTGCTCGTTTACTGAAGCTTGGCTTTTGCACTTACAGATTGAAGGCTTGCTTCTAACGGGACAAAGCGAACAGTGCGATGATAAACACTACGACAAATGAATATGAACTAAAATTAGTCATTACTCCTCTTGTTTATCAGGTTTACCACTACTTTCACCATTACATCTTTTTCTTCGGTGCGGCTTTCTGCTATCATCAGAGTCAATGCTACCAAGGTTTCGTCACTAATACGTTTAGTTCCGTCTAGGTTGTACAACATTCCGTTATTTTGCATAAACCATAGGAATAAAGTAGCTGCAATTCGTTTATTCCCATCGCTGAAAGAATGGTTTTTCGTTACTAAATACAATAACATTGCAGACTTTTCTTCTACGGATGGATACAGATCCTTACCATCAAATGTTTGGTATATTTGACCAATGGAACTTTTGAAGGAATCGTCTTTTTTATTTCCAAATAATCCGCTGTTACCAAACTTTTCTTTCAGAGTATTGATTGTTTCCATGGCATTTTCATAAGTGGCACGAAACTTCTCTTCCTGTGTTGTATTGTCAATGGTAAGTTCCTGATAATCGTACTTGTCAAGTGTATCGAGAGCATAAGTATAGTCAGAAACTACATTTATTAATTGTATGCTGTCATCAGAACTTAATGTTGACTGACTTTTGACAGTTCTTTCTAACACCTTTACCAGTTTGCTTAATTCCTCATACTTTTGGTTCGCGATATTGTTGTTTATTGCATAGCCTTTAATGAGATAGTCTTTCAACACTTTATTTGCCCAGATACGAAACTGGACACCTCGCTTTGAATTTACTCGATATCCAACTGATATTATCACATCAAGATTATAAAACGGAATTTTACGAGAAATGGTACGTAGACCCTCTTTTCGAACTTGTGCAATTTTTGCACAGGTTGCCAATTCAGACAATTCATCTTCTTTATATATGTTTTTGATGTGTTTCAAAATAGAAGTTCTGTCTGTTTGAAATAATTCAGCCATTTGTGATTGCGACAACCATACAGTTTCTCCATCCATTTTCACATCAATGAATGTTTCTCCATCAGGAGTTTGATAGATAATCATTTTGTCATTCAAGTCCATATCGTATTTTTTATTTTATTCCAATGTATATCTTGTAAAGAAATAATCAGAACTGTCCGATTCATAGATATTATAATGCTGCGCCACATATAAGCAATCATTGAGCACGATTATTTTTGATCCATGTTCAGAACTTATGTCTATTTTGAAGATTTTCCCATCTTCAATTCGGTGCAAATACTGTCTGTATACCCAAGGTAGAAAGGTTTGTTTAGTAGTTACAAAATATCTATATGGCTCGTTTAAGTCATTAAAATTAGAATAAAAATTTGAGCTATGGGGATCTTTAAAATAGCCATTAAATATTACACTCTTTACTTCCTTAGGTAGTTCAGAATAGTGTAGTGTCTTCTTATCACAGTATTCAATTCCAACAGACTCGCAGCTAAGAAGTCCGAATGAAAATGAAAGAATAATCAATTGTCTAATCATTCAGTTAAGATTATTAAAATCAAATAATGCACAACGGCTGAGGCTATATGCAGTATGGGATTGCGGGCGATTTTCTGTCAAGCTACACAAAAATGATGCGGGCGATGCACTTGCATACCACTTAAACCTCAATGTTTTATGACCGCGTGTTAGCGGTTGTTATTTTGGCATAAATCTACTTGGGTCTTCTTTTTCTTTTCGTATTTTTATACGTTCGGCTTCTTATTCAGCTTGTTCTTTTAATCTTTCACGCACCTCTTCTTGCTCTTTTCTCTTTGTCTTAGCTGATTTAAATCCTGGATTCGAAAACACAATTTTAGTTTCCACAATCTCTGGTCTTTTACGTACAAAATTAAATATTACTAATCCGATCAAAATAACTATTGCAACAACAGATAAAATAATTGAATTTTGAAATAAGCTGGATTCAAGCGGACAATGCAACCTCATTTAAATCCAAGTTTGTCAATTGTTTAAATTTTTGTAAAGGAGTCATATACCCTAATCTTTTCCTCGGTCTCGAGTTTAAGATGTTTT
>JALNVE010000188.1 GCA_023227695.1 Paludibacteraceae bacterium | reverse complement strand
TGCTACAGCGCAACTCTTGTTGTCTTCCCACTTGGCTATACTACCGCCTGCAAGATTTGTCTGAGCACAGATTGTTTGAGAAACGCCCAAACATAAAAGAGAGGTCAACGCAACCACCCCTTTTTTCGTTTTCTTTAGTAATGTGTTCATGAGTAATTATAATTAAAAAGTTTTGTCGTCATATTTTGATTTTCAAATACTTGACACAAATGTAGGCTACAACCTATTTTTCAAATTCATATTTTCTGCCATTTACTGAACATATAAAAAGAGCCTTTTGATCGAAATGAACATATTCAGACTAATAATTCACATTTTCCTGTCATAGCTATCAGCTGATTGAGGATTTCTCTTAATATGAAGAAAAAAACATACCATTTCATCCATGATTTTTGATTATGAAGAACAGAATCTTCCCTCTAAAATGGCAGAACAAAAAAATTCAAGTTGTTGCATTTCTCTTTTTTCTGTATCTTTCGACACAAAAAAAAAATTATTTTGAAACTCAATAAAGGAATCACAAGCGGTTTAATTATTCTGCCGATTGTCATCATAATTATCTTGTATTTTGCAACCAAGAAAACTACGATAGACTTTCTGCACAATGATTCTTTTGTTATCTCGGAATTTGTAGACAAAGCAGATGGGGGCAAATCTCTGCTTAAATTAGAGAAGGGAAACGACAAATTATCCTTAAAATTCACCCTACGGGATGGATATACGTATCCGTACGCTGGAATTGTGATCAACAAAGCAGATTATCAGAAATTTTCACTGAACGATTATCAACTAAAACTCAAAGTTGAGGCAAGCGACGACATCCGGTTATCAATTCGTTTCACCCAATTCATCGACAAATATTCAAAAAGCGATGATTATAACACATTGCCCATATTCATAAAAACAATAGGTCTGCATAAAGGAGAAAACAAGATTGATATTGCTGCCAAAAGCATCAACGAGGTTCCTGATTGGTGGATAGCGAAAAATCCGAAAGCGGCAAGTTTAGTGAATGAAGTTCCTTTGGACAACACCGTTCAGATGTGGATTTTCTGTGAGAAAAACAGTGCTGTTCCTTTAGATAAGGATTTCACCCTTCATGTTTCAGAGTTTTCATTAGAAGGAGGAACTTATTGGCCATACCTACTTGCGTTCTTGTTGATTTATGGCATTATCATTTTCATATACATTAAAGTCAGTGCCCCAAAAGAGAGTGGCGAAGACGTGAAGATTGTACTCACTCCGATTGAAAAAATAGAAACAGAAGATAGACTACCAAAATTTCAGTCTGAAATACTCAACTACATTGGTTCCAATTATAGGAATTCCAATCTTAAACTATTGGATGTTGCCCAGAGCATGGGGCTATCAGAGAAAACTGTTTCCGACATATTAAAGGAATGCACAGGCAAAAACTTTCGTCAATATCTGAACTTCATCAGAATGAATGAGGCAACGCGTCTGCTCAAGGAGTCAGACCTTCAGATTGCCGAGATTGCGGATGCCGTTGGATACAACAACATCCAACATTTCAATCGTGTATTCAAAGAGATTTACGACATCTCTCCAAAATCATTCAGAAACTAAACACATTTAGTAATTAAACCATCTTATAGTCAAGCAATAACCATGTTATAATCCACCCTCTTATTTTTTCACTTCTTATCATTAAAAAAAACAGGAAGACACATATCAATTCATTAAAAGAAGGCTTCAAAAGTTACTTTTTATAAAAAAAAGAACCTATTTTGCTTTAATTTCTAACCAAAGTTTGTTGTTTATTAGAATTTATATAATTTTGCAAGCGTATATTAGAATATTTTCGAAAATTTCAAAACAAATATATTAGAAACAATAATACACTGATTCGCATAAAGCAAAGTCAATGTATATATAATCAATGAGATATGTCAAAAAGTAGTACAATTGTAGGAGAGAAAATTAAGTCAATTCGTGAAGGAAAGAGCCTTTCGATCGAAGAGATTGCAGAACGTAGCGGTCTTACTGCTGACCAGGTTAAACTAATTGAAGAGGAGAAGAATTTGCCATCATTGGCTCCCCTCATCAAAATAGCAAGAGCTTTGGGGGTACGTCTCGGTACATTCCTTGACGATGAAGAGGAACTAGGCCCAGCTATTTGCAGAAAAAGTGAGCACTCTCAAGGCATCAGCTTCTCTAACGGAACAGTTGACGCTCGCAAAAACATGGACTATTTCTCATTGGCAGGAAACAAGTCCGGTCGTCACATGGAACCATTTATCATAGACGTTCAGCCTCTTGAAGGCAAAGAGTTTACTCCATCAGCTCACGAAGGCGAGGAGTTCATCTATGTATTGGAGGGTGAGATTGAAATTTGTTACGGCAAAAAGACTTACAAATTAAGTGCAGGTGATAGCATCTTCTACGACTCAATCGTGAACCACCACGTACACGGAGTCGACAGTCAGAAGGCTAAGATCATTGCCATTATCTATACGCCCATCTGATAATTGACGGAATTATTCCGCCATGAAGTTTCCGCCCCGTGCGGTGACAAATCATCAAAACTCATAAAAAATTATCAAAGATGCAGCAACAGCAACAACTTTCAGATAGAACATTAGGTCAATGGCTCGAACACTGGGCCGAAATAACGCCAGATAAAGAGTACCTCGTATACTCAGACCGCGATTTGAGATTCACATGGAAACAGTTCAACCAACGTGTTGACAACATTGCCAAGGGTCTTATGTCCATCGGTGTAACGAAAGACAGCCATGTGGGAATTTGGGCTACCAACGTACCCGACTGGTTGACATTCCTTTACGCAACCGCTAAGATTGGTGCCGTACTCGTAACGGTAAACACCACTTACAAGCAACACGAGTTGGAGTACTTGTGCGAAAACTCAGATATGCACACACTCTGTATCATCGACGGTACATGGGATTGCGACTATGTAGACATGACTTACAAGATGTTGCCCGAGTTGAAAACTTGTCAACGCGGACATTTGGAGAGCAAACGCTTCCCTCGCATGAAGAACGTGATCTACATAGGCCAGGAGAAGTTCAGAGGAATGTACAACACCGCAGAGTTAATTCTTTTGGGACAGAACATCGACGACAAGAATCTGATTGAAGCAAAGAACAGCATAAATTGCCACGATGTGGTCAACATGCAATATACTTCAGGTACAACAGGATTTCCTAAGGGAGTTATGTTGACCCACCACAACATCGCCAACAACGGTTTCTTTACAGGAGAGAACATGAAGTTCACGCAAGACGATAAGCTTTGCGTTTGTGTACCTTTGTTCCACTGTTTCGGATTGGTTTTGGCTACGATGAACTGCCTTACACACGGATGTACACAAGTAATGGTAGAGAAATTCGATCCATTGGTGGTTTTGGCATCTGTACATAAAGAGCGTTGTACTGCACTTTATGGTGTACCTACGATGTTCATAGCCGAGCTCAACCACGCAATGTTTAGCATGTTCGATATGAGTTCGTTGAGAACTGGTATCATGGCAGGTTCGCTCTGTCCTATCGAGCTGATGCGTGCCGTAAATCAGAAAATGTTCATGATCATCACCAGTGTGTATGGTTTGACTGAGACATCTCCAGGTATGACTCAGACAACGGTAGAAGACACGTTTGAGCAACGTTGCACAACTGTAGGACGCGAATATCCATTCGTAACCGTTAAGGTTATCGACCCAGAGACAGGCGAAGAGTGTCCAGTGGGTGTTCAAGGTGAGATGTGCTGTAAAGGATTCAACGTGATGAAAGGTTACTACAAGAATCCAGAAGCGACAGCTGAGGTACTAGACAAAAATGGTTTCCTTCACTCTGGAGACCTTGGAGTAATGGACGAAGACGGTTATTTCAAGATTACAGGACGTATTAAGGATATGATCATCCGTGGTGGTGAGAATGTTTACCCACGCGAGATCGAGGAGTTCCTCTATAAGATGCCAGGCATCAAAGATGTTCAGGTTGCAGCCGTTCCATCAAAGAAATATGGAGAAGAGGTCGGAGCCTTCATCATCCTTCAGGATGGCGTAGATATGATGCAAGAAGAGGTAAGAGATTTCTGCAAAGGAAAGATTGCCCGTTACAAGATTCCGAAGTACGTATTCTTCATCGACCAATTCCCAATGACAGGAAGTGGAAAGATTCAGAAGTTCAAATTGAAGGATTTGAGTCTAGAACTTTGCGAAAAAATGGGCATTGAAGTGATTTAATAGCTTTTCCCACCTATAAAAAAGAGGCATTTCCACAGAAAGGAAATGCCTCTTTTTGTACTAAATAATAATCTAAAAAACTGTTTTCACATATCAATTTGTTTTTTTTTGCTTCAAAAGAGAGTTAAATATGTGTTTAATAATTTTAATTTCAACTTTAATTTTTATACTTTTGTGTTTTGTCATGTTAACATTGATCAAATAAAAAATTTATTATGAATATGAAGAATAAAATATTCATTTCAGTATTTTTATTCTTTCTATCGGGTCTGCTTTTAGAATGCGTAGCTCAAAAGGAGCAACCAAAAACGAGGAAAAGTCCGAGAACAGAAAAGAGACAAAAAAAGTACAATAAAGAAGAGGTCTTCTATACCTTACCTTTAGACGAAACCTTCGCCCATTGGTCATACATGATCAATTTAGGTTGGTCCATCTTTGATGGAGACGTTTGGGAAGAGAATGGACAAAAACTTGTACCATCCTCTAATTTCAAATTCACAGGAGGATTTGCAATAGAACGTACCTTCAATCCCATCTACGGACTTGCTTTGGAGTACAACTACATTCCCTATGGAGCAAAACCCGAAGATCCTGTAATCTACAAATTAAAAGGTACTGCTCATGAAGTTGATGTATATTTATCCATCAGCCTACTCAACTTGTTTTATCACAGACGCCCTCAGAAATGGAATGTATATGGCAACCTTGGACTAGGTATGGCCTTCTACAATGCAGAAATGAACAACAAGAACACAGGTGAAACAGTGAAACTGGATGGTCACGAAATGAAGTTGGACGATGGTGTAAGTGCAGTCATACCGGTTTCTTTGCTTGTTGAATATAACATCAATAAGAACTTCGCTGTAGGTATGAAAGCCGAATATAGAACACACAACAAGGATAACTTAGAGGGTTCCGAACTGAACATCAGAAAAGGTACATCAAACGATGGATTCTCTATGTTAACTGTCACTTTCAGACACAAACTTCATTTCGACAAGAATCACCACACCCGTAATATCTCTTACGGTGAACCTGAAAATAAGGAATTAAACAAACGTATCGCTGAACTAGAGAAGGAGATTGCTGCTTTAAAGACCCCAGTAAAGAGCGATACCGACTCTTGCTGTAATGCTTTGGCCCAGAAGATTGATGATTTATCGAAAAAAATCAAAGACATGGATACAGCCATCATTCAAAAGGTTAGAGACACTGTTGTAATTGAGAAAGAGAGTCAGAGAATAGTTGAGAGGGTAGTAAAAGATACCATACGCATTAAAGAGGTCGTAATGGACAAGACACTGGACAGAGATGGTGATGGTGATGGCGTTGCTGATGCCGATGATAAATGTCCAGATTTGAAGGGTGATCCTGCAAACTATGGATGTCCTAAGATCAAGGAGAAGAGTCGCAAGGTATTTAACCGAGCATTGAGAGGTATTCAGTTCGAGACCAACTTGGCTGTCATCAAGAGCGTATCTTACCCAATTCTTCAAGAGGTTGTAGCCGTAATGAAGGAGAATCCTGACTATCAGGTTGAGATTATCGGACACACTGATAACGTTGGAGGTGCAGAATACAACCTTGAACTTTCAGAGAAACGTTCGGCTTCTGTAGCCCGTTTCTTGGAAAACAATGGCATTAATTCTAGTAGAATATCCACTTCCGGTATGGGACTCAGCAGACCGGTTGCCACCAACGAGACTCCTGAGGGACGTGCACTAAACAGACGTGTTGAATTTGTTGTGAAATCTGACAAAGCCATCAAATACGACACCGGAAAATAACAGAGAATAAAAAGCATCTTTAGTGATGCCTACAATAATCAAAAAGACGTTCGACTTCAGAGGAAGTCGAACGTCTTTTTTGTTAAATAAAAATTAGATTTAGATCTCTCCAATCTAGATCATTTGATTTCTAGAAGCAAAACCACAAGTACCTTTTTCAATACTTATTTTTATGGGTCAGTAGAAATTTAGTGGGGAAAGAAATATCATAAAAAACCAAGTATCAACGTTTCTATACCATGGAAACAAAACAACTAATAGCGTTGGCAGAAGTAGTACTGCCAACCGAGATAC
>JALNVE010000187.1 GCA_023227695.1 Paludibacteraceae bacterium | reverse complement strand
CTTACTACCGCAAGCTTAAAGCTCATCGGGTAGTCTTTTTGTGAACGTCTAACGTACTGTCTTTCTTTTCCTTTCATATTCGTTACTTTTTTGTTGTAACGCTATTTCAGGACGTGACAATTGCAAAAAAAAGGAAGCCGACGTATCGGCTTCCTCAAAAAAAATGAAAAAATGAGTTTATTTGCTATTAGATGTATTCGAACCTTTGTTTTGAACTTTTTTTAGCAGTTCATATTTGTATGATCTTTCTGCCATGTATAGCTTGTATATCTTGCTTTCTGGTAATATCTCTTGAAATTTCTCGTAATACAATTTTGTCGATAAGGCTTTGTTTATTTTCCCGTTGATAAATTTCTCATTGATCTTCTTGTACTCCTCTTCACTAAGTTTTTTGTTCTTTTTCTCGTGAATGTCAATATTATCTAACGGACTTTTCTCGTATGTAAGAAATCTCTCTTCGATATACTTTTTGTATAGAGGAACGAACTTTTCAGCCTCCTCAGGAGTTAATCCCATTTTGTTTTGGATATACTCGATCTTGTCATCGATCATTTCGTCAAGACGGTCATCTTCGTCGTTGTTTTTCTGGGCAAAAGATGTAAGACAAAGAGCTAAAAATAGGGATGCCAATGTGATCTTTTTCATTCTTCTTCTGAAATTAAATAGTCCATGATGGACTCATCATCCAAATGTGTGTACAACAGTTCGGAATTAACGTTATTTATTTCTGTTTTTTCCTGGCTTGCTTCCAATGTCTCTTGGTTAGAGATGATCAGTTGAACACAAAACACAAGAAGTGCAACTGCTGCAGCTACGTAAGCCCAAGGCCTTACATAGTTGTACAATGACTTAATCTTAACATCCTTCGTCTCTTTTTTCATCCTCTTGCTTTCCATCTCAAACTGGATTTTCTTGTCCAATTCGCTGGTGAAGTTGTCAAAATAGCCATCAGGAAGGGCAAAGGGAATCTTTCCCCCCTTCGTTTTGTCTAATATGTCACTTTCGTTTTTCATCACTTTTTGTCTTTTAATAAATCGACTACATCTTTATGACGTCTACAATACCAAAAGGTTTAATCGTCCATTAAAATAAAATTCTCAATTTTTTTTACCGCATGGTGGTAAGATGCCTTCAAAGCACCTACAGATGTTCCTAATATCTCTTCCATCTCTTCGTATTTTCGGTCCTCATAATATTTCATATTGAAGACTAACCTCTGTTTTGGTGGTAGGGATAAAATGGCTTTTTGAAGTTTCAACTGTAAATCATCACCTGAAAAATAGTTGTCGCTTTTTAGATTTTGTACCAAGACATCTTCCAAATCGGTCATGTTTTGCGTGTTTTTTAGTTCGGCATTGGCCAAGAATGTGAAAGTCTCGTTGATGGCAATCCTATGTAGCCATGTGGATATTTTAGCTTCTCCGCGAAATGAGTCGATTCCGTTCCAAGCTTTCAGAAACGTGTTTTGAAGGATATCGTTCGTGTCTTCATGAGAAAGTACCATCTTCCTTATAAGCCAATAAAGTTGTTTCTGGTATTCTTTTACCAGAGTAGAAAAGGCTTGATAACGGCGATTTTCATCTTTCAGATCTTTGATTATATCTTCCTCTTGAAACACTTTTGCTTTGTTTTGACGCGAAATTACTCATTTATCTGAAACAAAAAACGAGAAAAATAGTTCTTTATTGTTTTTGCCCGAATAAAAGAGGCTGATGATGCTTTTTAATTTGTGAAAAACACGAGATGTTCACTATTATTTTTATAAGTGGTTTTAATTCTAATTTGTGTTTCATATCTTTGCATGGATTTTTAAACAAATAACATAGTTAGATACAATGCTTACGGTAGAAAAAATAGGCGGAACGTCTATGTCTCAGTTTAAGGATGTACTTCATAATATTATTATTGGTAAGAGAAGTGCATCAGAAATGTATAATCGCATTTTTGTGGTTTCTGCATATAATAATGTAACCAATTGGTTGCTAGAACATAAGAAAACAGGTGTTCCTGGCATCTATGTCAAGTTTTTGAATGATGGAAATTATATCGGTGCTTTGGATGAACTTTGCCAGAAGTTGATTGAAATTAACCGTACTTTCGATGATATCAAGTTAGATCAAAAAGCAGCTGATGAATTCATCATAAACCGTATTGAGAAAGCTAAGAGTTACCTTCTCAATATGCATAGTGTGGTTGCTTCTGGTTATGTAAACAAGAAAGACCTTTATTTGGCTGCAAGAGAGATTCTATCTTCAATAGGAGAAGCTCATTCTGCATTCAACTCAGTTAATATCATTAAGAATAACGGAATAAACGCTACTTTCATCGATTTGTGTGGTTTCGACGATTCCGAGTCTTTGACTATTGATCAACGTATCCATAAAGCTTTTGCTGGTGTAGATTTTTCAAATACTCTTTGTGTCGCAACAGGATATACAAAGGGAACAGAAGGCATCATGAGAGCATTTGACCGTGGTTATTCTGAGGTTACTTTCTCTAAGATCGCCGTTGAGGTGCATGCTGACGAGGCTATTATCCATAAGGAGTTCCACTTGTCTTCTGCTGATCCTAAGTTGGTTGGTCCAGAAAAATCGATTCCAGTTGGTCATACCAATTTCATGGTTGCAGACCAGTTGGCTGATATCGGTATGGAGGCTATCCATCCAAAGGCTTCTAAACCCTTGGAATTGGCTGGTATAAATATCCGAATTAAGAATACATTCGAGCCAGAGCATCCTGGAACTTTGATTTCTACAGATTATGTTGGTGAACACTCTCGTATCGAGATTGTTTCGGGAACAGATAAAGTCCTTGCTGTTGAGGTTCATGACCCAATGATGGTTGGTGAGGTAGGATATGACCTTCGCGTTATGCAGGTGTTCGAAAAATATGGCGTCAGCTACATATTGAAGTCAACTAATGCAAACAGCATCACGATGGTTATTTGGGATAAACCAAAAGCTCAGGATTTGATCGCAGAGTTGAAGCAAGAGTTTTATCAGGTAATGGTGAAAGAGGTTGCTATCGTATGCTGTATGGGTACAAACATTGCTCACCCAGGATTCTTGTATAGGGCTGCTAAGGCACTTTGCGATAACCACATCAATATTGAGTGTTTCGCTCAGTCTTTGCGTCAGGTTAACATGCAGTTTGTTATTGAGCGTAAGGATTATGCAACGGCTATTATTGCTTTGAATGGAGCTTTGTGTGTACAGGAAGCCACAATATAAGTAAGAGTCAGATCTAATATACAGGGGGCAATTTACATTTGTAGATTGCCCCGTTTGTTTTTATCTGGATTTTGGTTGTATTTCGAAATAGTTGAATTGTTTGGTTGAGTTTCATTTTACTCTCATTTTTTCGTATTTAAAATTCCTCTAAAAAATCCTTTTATCTCATTATCCTTAAGGATAAATGCGTTAACTTTGCATTTATAATGATATTTTGTGTATGTGTAAGATAATCAGTACTTTATTTTTTGGTTTTGTGTTTTTTTTTCAACTTCAGGCAGAGGTCTTGACTGGAATTGAAGTGCTGAAACAGTCTAATTTCAATATTTTGGAGGGAAAAAGGGTAGGTCTTTTGACTAATCCTACGGGTGTAGATAAGAATCTGAAAGCAACCGTAGATATTTTGCATGAAGCGAAGAATGTCAATCTGGTGGCTCTGTTTGCACCTGAGCATGGTGTGAGAGGTGATGAATATGCGGGTGTGAAATTCAATGATGCAAAAGATTCTCGTACAGGTCTTCCTGTTTACTCGTTACACGGAAATGTAAGAAAACCAACGGCAGAGATGTTGAAGAATGTGGATGTCATTGTTTACGATATTCAAGACATCGGTTGCCGTTCCTATACTTTTATCAGTTCTCTTGGTCTTTTGATGGAGGCTGCCGCTGAGAATGACAAAGAGGTGGTGGTTCTAGACCGCCCAAATCCGTTGGGAGGATTGAAGGTGGAAGGTCCGTTGGTAGAGAAGGGCTTTTTCTCGTTTGTAAGCCAATATAATATTCCTTATGTTTATGGCTTGACCTGTGGTGAATTTGCTCAGATGATTAATAATGAGGGCATGAATAAAAAGGCATGCAAACTTACTGTTATTCAAATGAAGGGGTGGCGTCGCTCCATGACTTTTGTTCAGACAGGACTGCCTTGGGTGATGACATCGCCTCATATTCCTCAGGTTTCTTCAGCAATGGCTTACCCGTTGTCTGGTATAGTAGGAGAACTGAATGCAATCTCTATCGGTGTAGGTTATACTTTGCCTTTTGAAACTTTTGCAGCGGAGTGGGTTACCTCTTCCGAACAGTTGGCAGAGGCTTTGAACGCTTTGAATTTGAAAGGTATCCGTTTTCGTCCCATTACATATAAACCCTTTTACGCAATAGGAAAAGGAAAGGTGATGAGGGGTGTGCAGGTATTTGTGATCGATTACGATAAAGTAATGCTCTCTGAGGTTCAGTTTTATGTGCTTCAGGAGCTTCATAGACTATATCCAAATAAAGATCCTTTTAAATTAGGAATGTTGAAAAACTATAATATGTTCGATAATGTCTGCGGGTCAAATAAGGTCAGAACAATGTTCGGAAAACGATTTGTTTTTGATGATTTGAAGGACTATTGGAGAAAAGATGCTGATGTTTTCTCTAAATTCTCCAAAAAATATTGGATGTATGAAAAATAATATATTGTCTTTATAAAAAGTATCCACATGCGTAGAATGTTCTTTCTTCTGTTTTTTTATATATGTGTGTCAATGCTTCATGCAGCTCCTAAGCGTGAGATGCGGGGCGTTTGGATTGCAACAGTTGCAAATATAGACTGGCCATCTAAAAAAGGTGATGTTCAATCTCAGAAGAGTGAGATGGTGAAGATGTTGGATTCTCTTCAGAGTTGCCATATTAATACGGTTGTTTTCCAAATTCGTCCTTGTGCTGATGCTTTTTATAAATCAGACATTGAGCCATGGTCTTACTATCTGACAGGCGAACAGGGTAAAGCGCCGTCACCGTTTTATGATCCGTTAAAATTTGTGATTGAGGAGGCTCATAAGAGATGTATGGAGGTTCATGCATGGATCAATCCTTATAGAATAACAAACAATGAGAATACGAAGATCCTTTCGGAAAATAGCCCTTATTATAAAAAGTCTGGTTTAGTAAAAAAATATGGTGGAAAATATGTTTTCGATCCCGGACGAAAGGCAACAATGGATTATTTGGTCTCTGTGGTTGCTGATATTGTTAAGCGCTATGATATAGATGCTGTCCACATGGACGACTATTTCTATCCATATAAAGTTCCCGGATGTGTTTTTTCTGATGAAGAGACTTTCCATCGTGAGAATAGAGGAGTTCATGATAAGGAGGAATGGAGAAGAAATAATGTGGATTTGGTTGTCAAACAGTTGCATGATACGATAAAGAGTCTGAAACCTTGGGTTCAATTGGGAGTGAGTCCGTTTGGCGTTTGGCGAAATTTGAAGGAAGATTACCGAGGTTCTGCAACAGAGACCTCTGTGACCAACTACGATGAGTTGTATGCTGATGTTTTGAAGTGGTTGGAGCATGGTTGGGTTGATTACGTAGCTCCTCAGCTATATTGGGAGATAGGAAAGAAAATTGCCGATTATGAGGTGTTGGCTTCTTGGTGGAGTGAATATTCTCATGGTCGAAACTTATATATTGGTATGTATGCATCAGGAATGGAAGTGAATAAAGGTAAGGCTTGGAAAACGCCAAATGAGTTAGCCCGTCAGTTGCAATATAACCGTACATGTGATGATGTAAGTGGTGCTATCTATTATAGTGCACGTTTGTTTCTGAAAAACATTCAGGGATTGAAAGATAGTTTGCGTAATGATTATTATAAATATCCGGCATTGGTGCCAGAGAAAAAAGGAGAGAGTTATCCGGTCTCAGTAGCACCTACAGATCTTAAAATAGAACAGGAGAGAGGATCTTCTTATTTGAGATGGAAGTCAGAACCTGGTGAGGCAGGCACTGCTACTGCTTATTATGTAGTATATTGTTTTGAAGGAAAAAAGGTAGGTGATCTCAATGACCCATCCAATATTTTTGCAGTAACGGCTGATCCTCAAGTGGATGTTTCTAAATTTAAAAAAGCAGATGCAGATAAGTATGCTTTTGTGGTTACTCAGGTCAACCGATATAGAGTGGAGAGTTTGCCTTCGGAAATTTATGTTTGGAAAAAATAAATAGAATATTGTTGGAGAAAAAAACGCGGATTTTTTAAATCTGCGTTTTTTTTTATTCAGAATTTGCCCGTTGATCTTAAAAATGAAACAATTTTATATTT
>JALNVE010000186.1 GCA_023227695.1 Paludibacteraceae bacterium | reverse complement strand
CGAACACAGTTCAGGGGCGTGGCAGACGTGAAGTTTTTCATGTACAGGCTTGCCAAACTTTATTCTTGAATCTGGGGATTCTTGTCCTTGTACCAACCCCACCTATCCGCTGATCCGTAATAAGAGACTTTTCCGATGGTGATGAAATCTTGCGTGAGTGGTGCGCGCCAACCGGTGAGGAGAGATACTCTCTCGAAAAACCAGGCGGCAGTGCGTATCATCTACATAGGCATGCGCCAAGGGCGGACGGTGTGCCACTGCGCTGTGGCGGCGTCCAAAAATTCGGCAAGGGTCTGAACTCCGTCGTCGCCTATAGGATAGAAGCCATTGGCTTTCGGGTTGAGGATGGCGGCTTTTGTTGCGGCCACGTAATCGTCGGTCGAGATGAGGTGAATATAGTTCGGCTCTTTCCAAATGCCGAGCAGAGCGTATTTTGAGAACATTCTGGCTGCGTCTATCATCAGAATGCCACGGCCGTAAACCATTCCGCAGCGCAGGACGACCTTCTCAAATTCGGTTTGAGCCATCAGCAGACGCTCTTCTTCCAAACGGGTCTTGGCATGCATGGAGTTTGGTGTGCCGTCCAATCTGTCGGTTGCAGGGTGTTCGGGTGTCGTCTCGCCCTCCACATGAGGAAAACTGAAGAGTACGATTCGTCTCACTTTTTCCGTTTTTGCAGCGTTGAGAAGATTGGAGAAATACTTCGTATTGGTAGTCGGTAAAAACTTTTCAGGATGACCTTGAAACAAAACGCCTGCAAAGTGGATAATGACATCCACCTCCTTTAACGCATCGGCTAAAGTTTCAGGAGCAGAAAGGTCTACTTGGTAAGTCTTAACGTTTTCTTTCTTAAAAATATCCTCTTCAATGGGCTTCTTGTGCCAAAGCAGATGCAGACAGACATTTTCCGTAATTAATCCTTTTGCCAAGATGCTTCCTAAGTTTCCTGCTGCGCCAGTAATGGCTATGGTTGTTTTTCCGTTTTTCATAGAACGTTATTAAATGAATTTGAATGATGTAAATTTAGATATTCAGAGTGTTTTTTGAATACCTACTTTTCTTGACATACCATGCCCATAAAATAGCCGTTGCCAATGTCAAAACCTCCGTGCTTGGTACCGCAAGCCAGATGCCCTCGGTGCCTGCAATTTGCGGCATTAAGATAAACGATGGAACTAAGTATAAAACTCCTCGACACAAAGAAAGAACAGTCGCAATTCCTGGTCGCTCTACGCTTTGGCAGTAGCCTATGTAGGATACGTTCACGACAAACGGAATGAATCCGATGGCAAGGAAAGGTAATCCTGCCGAGGCAATTTGGTAAGCGTTGGCTGTAGGAGGAAGGAATACCATGACGATATACTTTACAAAAAAGATGAATGCCAGCGTAAGGATTAGTGCAAGACCAAAGGCTGTGTAGAGACTGAGGTCTCGGGCTTGTTTGACGCGGTCCCTCTGTCCGGCTCCGTAATTGAAACTGATGATAGGTTGTGCCGATTGGGCTATCGAATTTCCCGTCATGAAGATGAACGGCAGAATATAGCAGGCAACAGAAAAGGCAGCCACACCGTCTTCTTTCAGATATTTAAGAAAAACGTAGTTGCCGACGAACATGATCATGGCAATGCAGAGCTCGCCCAACAAGGCTGAGAACCCCAATTTTACTTGATAACCTATGTTTCGTACGGAGAGTTTCAAACTTGTGATGGAGAGTTTCTGTTTATAGAACTTCATCTTGTTGGAGAGGAAAAGAAGGTAGAAGAGTACCAAGATCCCGCCGGTGGTACAGCCTATCATGGTGGCAATGGCTACGCCTTCGAGCCCCCAATCCAAAATGTAAAGCGTCACATAGTCGAGCACCACGTTGATGATGGCGGGCAGTGACAAACAGACCATCGAAAACTTAGGTGAACCGTCGAGACGAATGATGAGTAGTCCGACCGACTGCAAAAAAATGGAGATGAACGAGCGTGACATCCATTTCTGATAAACAAGAACGTCGGGCAAAAGAATGTCAGAAGCTCCGAGCATTCTGGCCGATTGTACCTCGAAAATACGTACAGCCAAATAGATGAGGAGCGAGATGAACGAACCGAAGATAACCGTCTGCGTGAGGTTGAGTCTTGCTGCCTTGACGTTGTCTTTCGCCAAGTGGATGGAGGCTACGACCGAACAGCCCATGCCTAGCATCAGACCTATTCCGCTCATCAGCAGCCATAGCGGACAGAAAATGTTGATGGCTGCCAAAGCATTACTTCCTACCGCATGACCTACGAATGCACCGTCAATAATGGTCATCGCTGACATGCAAACCATACCTAACAGTGTAGGTACAAGTATTTTCTTGAATAGAGTAGGAATGTGCTCTTTCCCGAAATCGATGCTGTCTCTCTGCATATTCGTTTTATTTTGCTGCAAAGGTATGACTTTAAAATGGTGTTGGAAAATTCTTTGAAAATCGTGTTTGAAACTTTTCTTCTTTTATCGTATACATATTGAATTTTATTCAAGAAATTTCTATAAAAATGATATATTTGTTTTCATGAAAATGAAGAATATGAGAAGTTTGAGATTTTTCTTAGTTGTGTTCCTTCTGACTGTGTTTTTGCCAATGCAGGCACGTGGATATTCCTTTTTCGAACATTATTCAACTCAGAATGGATTAAGTTGCAACTTTGTTACTTCCATTGCTCAGGACGCCCATGGTTTTATTTGGGTGGGAACGGAGTATGGTCTGAACCGTTTTGATGGAATCAATTTCATTTCTTATACCAAAGATAATACGCCTTCATTGATGCGAAATGACATCCGATGTATGGAGCTGTTTTCTGATAGTTCGTTGGTCATTGGCGGTTATCGTGGAATGTTGCATACCTATGCGGCTGATATGGATACCTTTACTGATAGCCGTTTTCCTGAACTGATGGATGTCTCGTTGAAGTCGGTTGTAGGTTTCCAAAAGTTGGCAGATAATAGCCGTTATGTATTGACTACCAGTGGCGTTTATCGTTGTGAAACGGGAACTGACAAATTTGCAGAGAGTACTCCGCTCAGTGCATCTACCAATCCCTTCTTCGTGGAATCGCTCTTTATGGATAAAAATGGAAATTATTGGGTAGGAGCCTTTGATGGCCTTCATATATTTTCTTCTGAAGGCGTTGAATTACACTTCTTTTCTTTGAGCGTCAATGAAAAAATATCGGCATCAAGCATTCTTCCGTTGGATGACAATCGTGTGTTGGTTGCCTCTAATGTTGGCGGTTTATGGCTTATCGAGATGGATAATGAAGGAAATTATCTTGCACCTCGTGAGTTGAAGACGGAATTTAAAAATGTCTCCGCAATGATGAAAGACCGAAATGAGAACATCTGGTTAGGAACTTGGGGCTATGGCCTTTGGCGTATGGATGCTCAACTTCAGTTTCAGAAAGTGATGCCTTATAGCGGTGGTGAGGGTTTGCAAAAAATTCACGCTCTGTTCGAAGATCGTTCGGGCAATATTTGGGTGGGTACGCAAAACTCTGGTTTGTGGCGCTATCGTACGGATAGGGAGAATATAGTGCATCACTCTGCCGATTTTGGATTTCCTAATGTGGATGCCTCTTGTTTTATTGAAGATAATGCGGGTGCACTCTATGTAGGCTCGGATGGACATGGAATTTTTAAATTGTCCGATCAATTTGTTTGTCAGTCTCATTGGCAGGAAGATTCGGGCTTGTTGAGTAATAACATTCTCTCTTTTGCAAAAGAGAAGAATGGTGATCTGTTGTTCTCATCTTGGTCAGGAGGTTTGGAACGTATCAATGTTCAGAATAATAAGATTTCTCCAATTCAATATGAAGGCTTGAAGAACCCGATTGACCGTTCGAAATGTGTTCGTGTGATGCAAGACGGTGAGATTTGGGTGGCTGTTCAGGGCGAAGGAATCTATCGTCGCCTTTTATCTGGAAAATGGACGAAAATGAGATTTGCCTATATGAAGGATTACGCTGATGAATGGATGGACTACATAGAGGAATCAAAGTCTGGCGTTAAGTGGATTATCTCTTCCAACGGAGTGTGGCGCTATGAAAACGAGAAGATGAAATTCCTTTCGCTAGGAATGGATTCGTCAGACCCCGATCCTTACTCGTTCTATGATGGTGCTTGCGATGCGGAGGGCAATTTCTATGTGGCATCTAACCGAGGTATAGCCCGTTGTATGGCAGATGGCAGTAAAATAGAGGTGTTGGATTCTCTTCCTAAGGCAAAAATTGCCTCCATCTTTATTGATGAAGAGGGCAAAGTCTGGTGCAGTGGTTCTTGTGGTATTTTGGAGATTGATCCGAAGAGCAAAACCTATCGTTCCATTCCTTTTGCCTCAAAGGAGCATGGACAGACCTATTTCATGTCGAGGGCTATTTACAAAGGAAAGGATGGAAAACTATTTTTTGGTTGCTCGGATGGATTTATCTTTTTCAATCCGAAGACGGCTTGCCAAGACTCTGTGATAGATTATCTGTCTTGGGCTAATATTTGGATAAATGGAGAAAAACAGCATATAACGAGTGATAATGTTGTACTGAAACATGGTACACAGATGAATGTCACCTTCGACCTGCTAAACCTTTCGGGTGCCGATGATGTGCTCTGTTTTTATCGTGTTGCGGAGTTGGACAATCAGTGGCATGCTTTGGAGTCGAACAGAAGCATTCAGTTCAATTATATCCCTGCTGGAAAATATACGTTACAGTTGAAGGCTTATCGTTACGGACACGAGGATAAGGCATCTTCGCTCTCGATGGTAGTGGATGTCTTGCCACCTTGGTGGGCTACTTTATGGTTCCGCCTGTTGGTGGGATTGTTCTTGGTGATTGTGGTGATTACCATCATCCACATGCGTTTTGTCGTACTGCAACGAAGACAAAGAATTTTACAGGAGATGGTGGATGCCCGTACCTCCGATTTGCTCAATGCCATGAAGGATAAGGACCGATTGGTCTCTATCATTGCGCATGATTTAAAAAACCCGATGTTCTCAATCGTATGTGGTTTGGAGATGTTGACGGGTCGCTTGGATAAGTCGATGGAGAAGAAAGACAGCACAATTTTGAGTACGGTTACCAACTCGGCTCGCAATTTACAGAAGGAACTTCTGCAGTTGCTCGATTGGGCCACATCCCGTCAGACGGATGTCAAATTTACCCCTGCCCATATCGATTTGCATCAGCTCACCAACGACGTGCTCTCTTTGTTGAAAGGCTTGCTGAATGATAAACTTATCTTTGTTCATCTGAATTGCGATTTGGAAAAATGTGCACATGCAGACGGACGAATGATAGGAACCGTGATTCGTAACGTGGTGAATAACGCGATTAAGTTTACGCCTCGTCGCGGACATATCTATATCACTATTTCAGAAAAGAGCGGCAAAGCCATTGTGGAGGTACGCGATACGGGTGTAGGTATGGACGAAGAGCATCTCAATGTTTTACGTAGCGGCGGCAGCACAACAACCAAGGGAACGGATAACGAACAGGGAACGGGACTTGGTTTCCGTATCTGCACCGAATTTGCCGAGAAGAATGGCGGAACTATTCAACTAGAGAGTAAGTTGGGAGAGGGCACCACGGTGACATTGACTTTGCCTCTCTCAGAGACGGAGGTCTGTAAGGAAAAGACCTTTTCAAAAGCAGAAGAGATGGAAGAAAACCAGTCGGAGATGCCAGTTGAGGTCGATTCAAATCACGATCTTTTGGATGGCAACACCGTTTTGGTGGTGGATGACGATCCGTTGCTGCGTCTGAATATCCGTCAGCTATTGGAGCCTTACATGACGGTTGTCGAGGCTGAAGATGGTGAAGCCGGATTTGCTATGGCATGCCAGCAGATTCCGGACCTTATTATAACTGATGTTGAAATGCCTCGTATGAACGGCATGAAGATGTCGGCCGCCCTCCACGAGCAAAAATCAACCACGCATATTCCATTGATATTCCTCTCTGCGAGAAATAGCGAAGAGGATCGAATGGAGGGATTTTCATCTGGAGCTATCGACTATATCTCAAAACCATTCAGCGCGAATGAACTATTGGCGAAAGTCATCAATATTCTCCATTGGCGTCGTAAACAGCAACAGCGTGTTTTAATGGGAGGTAATTACCAGAAGGAGGATGGGGAAGAAGTTCCTGTTATCAATCCATTGCTCAAAAATGTGTTGGATGTGATAGAGGCTAATTATACGGAATCGGAATTCTCGGTAGAAGATTTGGCTCGTGAACTCACGATGAGTAAATCAACGCTAATCCGTAGATTGAAATCCATTACCGATAAGACACCGATAGAAATATTGAGCGAGTATCGTTTGAACAAGGCCGATGCTCTCTTGCGTAAGCAAGACCTTCCAGTGAAGGAGGTTGCCTTCCTCGTGGGCTTCAATGATCAATACTATTTCAGTAGAAAGTATAAGGAGCATTTCGGTTATCCACCTTCTAAGGCGTAACGCCCAGGGGGCGTCGCCAATT
>JALNVE010000185.1 GCA_023227695.1 Paludibacteraceae bacterium | reverse complement strand
GTAGTCGTATTTGCCCTTAGGGGTCACGACTGACTTCAATACCGCGCTGTCGCCTTCACAGATCACAGCCTTGGACACGGATATGGTGATGGTGTCTAGTGAACAATCGACTGAACCACATTCTACGGTATTCAGTACTTTCAAAGTATCTAATCCGTATACGGTTGCTAAACCGTAGTTATTGATGTAATTATTACAAGAAAGAACCTCCGAATCAAATGTGTAAATGACTGAATCATTTGGTGCCATTGCAGTCGCTGTGGTTTTAGCTATAGTTGGCCATGTGATTACATTCTTTGTCTGATCCCAATTACCATTATCGGAGATATTAGTTATATTACCAAGTTCTTTTGGGAGTTGATCAAAAAGAGTAACATTAAAGGCATAATCCAATTCTGTTTCAAACCCAGAGAGTTCAGCTTGACCATTTCCATTTGAATTAGTATATGCTCCAAAATATCCGGGACCTGAAGTTGTTAGACCACTCCAATCTTTCATCACATTTATCCATTCATCATCTTGGTCATTACAATACATATAAAGTTTGTCACCTTTCAATGTAAACTTAAATGTTGGATTTGTACTTGAACCCATAAACTGCATAACATCTTGCCAAGAAGTACCCTCAGCAGCCACAAGAGTGCCATCATTATAAAGATCATATCCAAAATTGTTTGCTCCATCAAGATTGACTTTCATCCTTATACATACACCCTTAAAATTGGGCTGACCAGGAGTTCCACTAACATATCTCATCACTAAGAAAAGATCTTTCGTGTTATTTGCATTTGAGAAAGTCACATACATATCACCATCCGTACCATAAGAATAAGTTGGAGCAAAGAAGTAAGTTGAACTTCCATTTGTATTTAATGTAAGGCCATTTGTTCCGACAGAAGGAACTGATGCGCCATTCAAAGCAACCCAATCGCTAGGTTTCTTACAATCAGCCTTGACATTAGTACCTACTGTATTAACAAACTTTACAGAGTATGATATGCTTTCACCTGTCATTGCTTTTTTCTTATTTGCACTTTTAAACAAAGAAGACTGAGGATCAATAACAGGAGGCAACTCAGCACAAGTAGTCATCAAATCTACTTGTGAAGAATCGGGAGAGTCTGTTTTAGAAGATATCCATGCTACATTCTTGTAATAAGTATCATCTACATCAGGACACCCCAAATCTCTGGCCTTACATACATATACTAATTTATCCTTTTCACCAACAAGCATTACTGGTGTAGTCCATTTAACAATTCCAGTATAGCCATCAGTCTTTGGATTTGCAGCTGGAATATAACTAGCCTTAATCTTTTCACCAGCATCATCCTTTAACGCAGTACTATCTTTCCAACCTACCCACTCCAACTCGTATGGAATTGTATCAACAATAGTCACATCGTTTGCTTCTCGCCCAGGAAGAGGTCCTGTTCCTTGAATGCGTCTCCATGTATAACCATCGAACTCCTCAATAAGCACTCTTTCGTAATTAGGTACTGACTTCGGATTACAAACATTTCTAGCATAATTTGTAATATCATAACCAGGATTCTCAAAGTTAGCCCATCCGGGAGAAATAAGAGTGTACGTCTCAGTCTGTCCATCCAAAGTAGAAGTTGCAAGAGCAGGAGAATAAGACCAGTCATCATTAACCTTATCATACATTGCCTTTGCTTGTTTAATACCCAAACGTGTACGGAAGAAACATGGTCCATAACCTCCTTTATGTAATTGAAATGCATTATTCAAATGGTCATAAACATATGGAGTAGCCGCCATCAAAGAAGAAGGAAACTGAATCATAATTCGCTGATTCCATTTACCATGTTCATCCTCCCCATTAGGCATTTTCTGATATGTAAATTTTGTTTCAGCACCAGTAGGCATCCAACCATACTTTGCCATATCATTTCCATTATCCAACTCGAATTGCCATCCTGTTGGATTATCATTGTCATACAAACCAATAGATGCGGCATCATACATAAAATAAGAAACCCTATAGTTTCCTAAGTTTATGTATGCCTCAGTTGCATCATTCCAGAATCGATAATATTGATAAAACAGATTAGCCGTATTACTCATCATATAGTTACCATATGACAACCTTACATCATCACGACCACCATTCAGCCATGAACTTTCACCCTCCGATTTGTTTTCGAAATTAACAGTAAAAGCAACGACATCTCCTGGATTCATTTTATTTCTTGAAGCGGTTTTATCTATGGTCAACGTTCTATTTGCCAAAATATCCACACAATTTCGCTCCATTGTATAAGTTGCATGATTTGGATATTCATTACTTACCCAATCAGGAAAGTTTGTTCCTGAAATTGTACTTATCAAACATATACGAGGATTCACAGTGTCCTTTGCAACAACCGTAAACGATACAGAATCGATTGTCTCTGCTAAATGATCACTCTTGAAACCTTTTACAGAACCGATATTCCATACAATTTTTCCACCACTAAAAGTACCACCATTAGAGATTTTCACTACCTCGTAATTAGGATCTATATCTGTGGAAATCTTTACACCTTCTGCATCTAGAGTTCCATAATTACGATATTGAACTGTATAATCAATTTTATCATCAACATATGCATAAGTCTTATCTACAGACATATAAACCTTCATGTTTGCTATTGGCTGCATTTCTGAAGGAGAATGCATATTTCCTTGACATACAAGCATACCTAATGTACGATACCATCCATGGAAATACTTTGGAGTACTTCCAATGTATCGTTCCTCATCTTCGGCACCAACAGCTGTATTATTACCATCCCATCTTAATTCCAAAGATCGGTACATATCTCCCAAAAATTCCAAATCTTCAGAAATCACAGCAGCAGGAGATCCTGCTCCAATCGTATAATTCGTATGATAAAAAGACTCAACAGTACCATCAAGATTATAAGTCTGTGGATTTTGCACAACGCCACTCCACATAGGTTGTCCAGCATCTGGAGATGCACCTAACTTAGAACAAGCTGGCGTTCCGGGTTGATCACCTTGTCCTGGAGGATTTTTCATCAAATCAGCATAACGAAGACCCATTTTTTTAACGCCATCATGAGACTGACCTTCTATTACGCTATGGTCCTTAGGATCCCAATCATATTCAGTTTCACCATGCCATAAATAGTCAAGTAAGTGTCTCCATGCAAAACGGAAATCCTCACCTCCTGTTAAACCAGAAACACCAAACGTAGGATTAGAGCCATCATCGCCAATAGAGAATTTTCCTATTGAAGCATAATAACCTTGGTCATAAGCTGTTTTAGTTATCCAATTTCCAGATGCAGCGGCTTTCTTAAACTGATGAGCCCTCCAATTTGTGGTGCCATTACCAACTCCGTCACCTCCTGTTCCTGAATCGAACCACTTCCAAAATTCATCATAATAAGCAGGAGCATCATAATCAGCAAACATCTTTCCGTATGCTGACATTAAAACTGGTCCGCCATTATAAGGACCATTTATATTGCCATACCTTGCAATTGCATCATTCGAGAAACGCCATCTAGTAACCTCTCCCTGTGCAACTCCATCTTTAGTGTAACCATCAATACCAATAACACCAGGAAGATATCCGGCCAATGTATTTGCACCATACTCCCACTGAGGAACGGTATCTACCAAAGCACCAACACATCTTTGTGCCTCATGTAAGTATGAAATCGGATCACCATTGGCATCGTTTACAACCACTCCATCTTGTTTCATAAACTCTCCCCACTGTTTGTAAGCAATAAGAGTCGCCATGGCTATATCCACGTCACCATCAGCTGCAGAATGACATTTACCTTCAGTTGTTGTCGTTTCATCGGCACCCCAACCAGCCAAATAAGGACAAGTAGTAAAACCTTGTTTATTTTCACGGAATATTTTACCATCCTTAAATCTTTTAACGCCACTGAATCGGTTATCATGGATCCACATATAAAGACCATTATATGTTTTTTGATCGGCAAACAATGCAGCTGCAAGAAGCATATAACCATCGCCCTCAGAACAAAAGGTTCCATAAGCACCTTCTACATTTGGATAAGTCAAAGATGTCTCGGTTGTACCCCCATTAGATATTGAATTAAATACAATATACTTAACACCACAATGAGTGCCTCCAAAATAACGACAACGATGCGACATAATTTGATATGCCTCACGTCCTGCCTTTTCCATATCAGCATGGGTCACACCTTCAGCATTATATTTAGCCAAAGATTTACCTCCGCCTTTATATTCCATAAACTGAGGATAAGGGAAAGAAGGATTTCCAGAGTTGATGTTAATATCAACAAACACAGAAGGATCATAGGTTAGAGCTTGTCCCATCAACGATGATACAGACAAACATACCGCAAAGATGACACCTATTAATTTGTACTTATAGTTCATGAGTAATAAATTTTCAATTAAACAAAAAAAGACCATCAATCTCGTCTTATATAGTAGAACGAAAGTGACAGACCTTAAAAAAAGCTTCAGCTACATAAAAACGTCCGGATAGTTGCATAATTGTCTTTCTCATGCACACATACAATAGAACTGAAGAAATGTAGTTTATGGCCCTACAATGAATAAATTCTTATATTGGACAAGCAAGTGATTTCCCAAATGACAGAATTTATTCGTTAGAATAATAAGACTTTTAAGTCTCCTTTCAATCCCTATTTACTATATCTCAAATTTTATCAAGCAAATATATCTTTTTTTTTGGATAAGAAATATATTTTAACAGAAATTTCAGACATTATTTTTGATATTATTCTACTTCAACAAAAAAACTGTTTTTAAAAAAGCTGTTTCGATTTTAAAAAATCTTTTTTATTGAAAAAAGCAAAATTAATCATATTAAATATTTATCATACAACAGACTTTTTATTTTTAAAACCTAATCATTTAAAAATCAGAGAACAATCATTACAAATTAATACGAATTTGTGCATGAATAATTATTAACATAGTCAAATAATATGCTGAACAACATAAAAAATGACATTTATTGAAAAATGAATTACAAAAACATAGCGATTATCCAAAGGTTAATATTTAAATTTGCAACGTTTTTAATTTATTATTAAATGAAGAAAGTTATTTTGACGATTGCCATCACGGCAATCTCTTCGATTGTTTATGCGGGAGGCATTAACACGAACACGAATCAACACGCAGCTTATCAAAGAAATTTTGCTAGAGAGGCAGCCATCGACATCGACGGAGCTTATTCCAACCCAGCTGGACTCGTTTTCATGGAAGACGGACTCTATGCAGCATTTTCTTATCAATGCGCTTTTCAAGAGAGAAACATTGAGACTTCTTATGCTCCATTTAGTATGAATGGAGGCAACTCTACTAAAAAATACGAAGGTAAAGCCACAGCTCCTTTCGTTCCAAGTCTTCAGGCAGTTTATAAAAAAGGCAATTGGGCTTTTTCCCTAAACCTCTCTGTTCCTGGAGGTGGTGGCAAAGCTACTTACGATGGAGGTTTGCCTTCATTCGAATCTAAGGCAGCAAGCCTTCCTATGAAACTCACAGCAGCTGGTGATACTACTTCAAAGTATTCTATCAACAGCTATATGAAAGGTCAGCAATACATCTTTGGAACAACAGTTGGTGTTACTCACAAATTCAACGAGTACTTCGCTGCCTATTTAGGAGGTAGAGTTTGTTACGCATACAACAAGTATGAAGGATATGTAAAAGATGTCACAATCTATCCAAAAAGCACAGGTTATAATGGCATCAAAGCTGAGACATACTTTAACGGCGCTGCTGCTAAATTAAGGAAACAAGCTGCTGATTTAGAGAAAGGTAATAATCTAGTTGCGGCAAAAGCATTAGAGGCAAAAGCAATGGAACTGGATGCTTATGCAAACTCGTCAAAAGACAAACACGTAGATTGCACACAAGACGGATTCGGTTTTGCACCTATCATTGGCTTGGACTTCAAGAAAGGCAACGTTAACATTGCTACCAGATATGAGTTCAAAACAAATCTTAGCGTAAAAAACAAAACCGTCATCGACGAAACTGGTATGTATCCGGACGGAGAAACAAGCAACAACGATATGCCTGCATTATGGACTGTAGGTATGGACTGCAACCTTCTTCCTAACGTGAAGATCTGTTTGGGTTACCGTTACTATTTCGACAAAGATGCTGAAATGGCAAACGACAAGCAAGACTATGTAAACCATGGGACTAAAGAGTATGCATACGGTATTGAATGGGACATTACAAAGTCTATTCTTGTTAGTTGCGGATACCTTCGTACACAATTCGATTTCGCTGATAAATATCTTAGCGATATGAACTTCAACCAAAGCTCAAACAATTATGGTTTAGGTGCTAGATTTGGTATTACAGAGCGTTTGAAACTTGATGTTGCAGGTTTCATCACTTCATACGAAACTCGTAAAAAAGACGTTGCTGACTATGCTGGTTTAGGAATTGGTGGTTCAGACTACTATTCTCGTGAAAACTATGCATTTGCATTAGG
>JALNVE010000184.1 GCA_023227695.1 Paludibacteraceae bacterium | reverse complement strand
CTCCACAGGGCAACTGGAAAGAGGGAGATTTTCTCTTCTCTTTCTGCTCTGAAAAATATTTTTTCTACCTGACCCATTTTTTTCCTCCTCAAGTTGCATTATCAATTTGAATCCCCGTAAAATAATAATTCCGATTATGGAGAAAATCATCCCCCAGTATTGCATTGGAATCCAAAAAAGCGAATGATTAGTCCTAACTCTATATTTTTGACCCGTTTTATCATCTATAACTATCCTTTCATTTTGTTTGTTCCATTTTATTCCAAAAATCCAACTGAAGCCTGCTGAAACAAAACAAGCAATCACAAAACCATAATCACTTAATGAATCTGGAAGCACCTGACATGATAAAAACAAAGTAGTTATAAATACTAAAAATGAGAGAAAACCTCTACCTGACCATACAATCATTTTTTAATTATTTTAGTTAATATACCAATTGGCGGAATTAGGAAATCAAATACATGGGAATGAAAAAGTTATACATATTATTGATTATTAGTATATTAATACTCAATCAACACATGCACAAATCATATGCAATATTCGCCAAATTCATTGAGACATGCAAAGATTTTGCCGACTATCTGGTCGATGAAGCAGGAAATGTCAGACGAAGGGGCATTGTTCCAAAGTTATCCGATTTAAAGGAGATTGCTTTTATTATGACGGCGAAAGCGTTGAGCATAGACAGCGAGAATTACCTGTTCTCTAAACTGGCGGAGTACAAATCTTCATTTTCGGACAAGATCTTTCTCCTTCACTAAACATAGTCCATACTATCAAAATTGCGTTCCTCTTCTTTTTCCTTGATCGTTACCGGAATGCCAGAAACCATTAGGACCACACGCTCAGCCCGTTCTGCGATATATTGGTTCATCCAGCCCTGCAAATCGGTAAACTTACGTTGAAGCAGATTCTCAGAAACTCCACAAAAACCGATTTCGTTGGTCACGAAAATAAAGGTTGCATTTTGGCTTATCAACGCATCAAACTCTTTCTGCAACGCATCCAAGGCGGCGTGCGTATCTGAATTCAAATCGAAAAAATAGTTGGTGCACCAAAGCGTTACACAATCGACCAAAACCACCTTGCCCGTGAAATCATGACGGTTCAAGGCCTTACCTTCCTCGATGTTAATCCATCGAGAACCGCGCGAAGCCTGATGATGTTCGATGCGTTTCTTAAACTCATCATCCCAAACCCGAGCGGTTGCCAAATAGACAGGATGCTCCGCCAGCTGCAAAGCCATTCTCTCCGCATAGCTACTTTTTCCAGACCTCTGACCTCCCGTAATTAATGTAATGGACATTTGACTCACTTTTGTTTCATACAAAAATACAAAAAAGGAGTAGACAGAAGAATGATTTAAACAATGAAATCCAGGAATCATAACGACATCATTTCCAACGACAAAACATAACATTCATCCAACCAATTGTTTTTTCAAAAAAAAGCAGTACCTTCGCAGCGTTTTGTTCCGATTTGCCTTGTCAGGCAATAGGATTAAAAGGGAATCGGGTGTAAGTCCCGAACAGTCCCGCTGCTGTAATCTCCAGCAAAAAGTTACTTCCACAATGCCACTGTCTGCGACATCAGACGGGAAGGCTAGGTAACCGGAGAGAGTCAGAAGACCTGCAAAACAGATTACGCCGGTAGCTTTCGAGGAAAAAGCAAATGGAGCAAAAATTTCAACTTCTCTCTTATCATTTTTTCAAAAGGAGAAAGACTCGGTGTTATCTTGACGTTATCTTGCGAATTCAGGGAATGTCTCAGATAGGGCTTGGATTGTCATGATGTTACACGCTGCAATCCGGTTTTATCTACATACCTTCTTTGAGGTAAATTTATTTATAATCTGTGTTTATGAGTTTCAGGTCATTTTTCTCCTTTGTCTGTATTTTTTCCTCTCTGCTTTCAGCGAAAGCACAAGAGCGGGCAGATAGTACCCTCACCGGAGAAGAGATTGACGAGGTTGTCGTAACGGGCAACAACACCGTTACACGCACATCTGCTCCCGTAAGGATCATCACGACACATCAGAAAGAGAGACTCGGAATAACAGACATCTCAGATGCCTTGAAACGTACCGCTGGCGTTGACGTGAAAGATTACGGAGGTGTTGGAGGATTGAAAACCGTATCCGTACGTGGACTAGGATCTCAGCATACCGCCGTTTCGTACGATGGCATCATCCTCTCCGACTGTCAAAACGGGCAGATAGACCTTAGCCGTTACTCGATGGACAACATTGACAAGATGACGCTGACCATCGGCGAAGGAAATGAGATTTTCCGCCCTGCGCGCCATTTTGCAGCAGCAACAAGGCTTGACCTTTACACCGCTACGCCTAACTACAACAAAGAGAAACAGCATTTAAGAATGCAGGTAAAAACCGGTTCGTTTGGCTTGGTCAATCCTTATTTCTGGGTAGATAAAAAAATCGGCAAAAAAAATTGGGCATCATTCTCTTCTGATTTTCTTCGTTCAGATGGCATTTATCCGTTCACTCTTACCAACGGAAAAATGGAGACACGAGAAAAGAGGGAAAACAGTGAAGTTGAAAGCGGTCATTGCGAAGCCAACTTCAACAGCCAGTTGACCACCAAAAGCCAGTTAAACGTCAAAGTCTATTTTTACAATTCGGACAGAGAAATTCCAGGCAGCATCATTTTATACAACACAAACAACAAAGAGGAACTAGAAGATCAGAACTTCTTCACTCAGGTGAGATTCAGGACATTCATGAAGTCGAAGTTGTCTCTTATGATAAACGGCAAATTCAACTGGGCAGCCACTCGCTACCACGACGAAAAGCCCATATATGCAAGCGGAGAAATCAACGACAGCTATTTCCAACGAGAGTATTATGCATCGGCAGCGGTATTTTACCAACCCGCCAGAGTTATGACATTCTCTTTTGCCTCAGACTATGCTCACAACGGGCTCAACGCCAACACATACAATTTTGCCTATCCCAAAAGGCATTCCATTCTGAATGTGTTGAACGCGCAATTTTCAAACTATCGTTTCACGGCTACAGCAACAGGGCTATACTCCATCTATATCAACGAAGTAGAAGAGGGAGCAACCCCTGACAACGATAAAAGGCTCTCTCCTAGCCTCTCGCTCTCCTATCGTCCTTTCAAGCCCGACTTTAGAATCAGAGCCTCTTACAAGGATAACTTCAGAATGCCGACATTCAACGAACTCTATTTTGACAGAACGGGAGCCAAAAATCTTAGTCCTGAACGCGCAAGACAATTCAACGTTGGCTTCACTTATAGCTGTTCGCCTTCTAAAATCCTGAAAGAGTTACAATTCACGGCAGATGGTTACCATAACAAAGTGAAGGACAAAATCGTAGCCCTCCCGCGCATGTTCTCTTGGAGCATGTTAAACATGGGAGAGGTTGAGATGAACGGTGCCGACTTTCATGCCTCAGCCACCATCTCTCCTCGCGATAAATACAACTTCTTCGTTTACGGAAATTGTTCGCTATTAAAGGCAGTGGATTATACGAGCAAAGAGACACGCTACTATGGCGACCAAATACCATATACTCCTAGGCGATCGGGAGGAGGAAGCATAGCTTTCGAAAATCCATTCTTAAACATCTCATACCAGATTACGGCTATCAGCGTAAGGTACTGTTTCCCTGAAGCATCAACGGAAAACAGAATTGATCCCTATACAGAACATGGACTCTCGCTTTACCACGATTTTCCTTTGAAGAAAGTAATACTCTCTATGCGCGGAGATATAGTCAACTTTACCGACTGCCAATACGAGGTGATCAAATACTATCCAATGCCAGGTAGGTCATATAGATTGACGCTTTCTCTGAAAACAAAAGACTAAAACAATCAAAAAAAATAAATAATTTAAAGCAAAATGAATTTAAAAAATCTTTTAAAGTTATTAGCACTCCTTTTCATGGCAACCGTTTCTTTTACGGCTTGTGATGATGAAGAAGATGATTCTAATGACCCAACCGATGAAACAACAGGAGACTTCAAGAAAAAGTCGGGCATCTACATTCTCAATCAGGGTGTTTACGGAAGCAACAACGCCAGCATATCCTTCTTGGATTACAGCTCCAATACCATGTACAACAATGTTTTCGAAGCTGCCAACGAGCGTAAGCTTGGAGATACGGGTCAAGACGGAATTGTCTACGGAAGCAAAATGTACATTGTAGTCAACGGTTCAAATACGATCGAAATTGTTGATTCAAAAACTTGCAAGAGCATCAAATCACTTCAATCAACCATCGCAACTTCACCAAGAGACGTCATAGCATACAATGGGAAAATCTATATTTCCATGTACGACGGACAGATAGCCAGATTGGATACGACAACGCTCGAATATGATAAATTCGTAAAAGTGGGTCCTAACCCAGAAGAGATGGCTGTTGCCAATGATTTTCTGTATGTAGTGAACTCAGATGGTTTGAACTACAACAACGGATATACAGACGGAAAATCGGTTTCTAAAATCAACCTTACTACATTCACTGAGGTGAAAAAAATCAGCGTTGCAGTAAACCCAACAAAGATAAGTGCCGATAGCAAAGGCAATGTAATCGTTCTCTCTATGGGCAATTACGCGGATGTTCCTGCTACACTACAGAAAATTACAAGCGACGACAATGTTGTAAAATACAATATAGCTGCTACTCTTATGACCGTCAATGATACGGTTCTCTATACCATCAATGCACCTTGGGGCGCAACAAAATTGGATTGCATTGCCATCAGTACGATTTCAGGACAGGTAATCAATCCTGATTTCTTAAAAGGAGACGACATTCCTGCAAACCCAATCAAGATAGAAATAGACCCAACAAACGGCGACATTTTGATTGGAGCATATTACAGTGCATCAGATTTCACTAGCAACGGATACTTCTATGTATTCGACAAAACCGGTAATTTCAAGAAGAAATACAATGTAGGTGTGGGAGCTTCTGGTTTCGCATACCTCAATTAAAAGTTGAATAGCATTCCAAGTTGATGCTATTTTGATTCTAAGAGACATTTCCTCCACAAAGAGGGAATGTCTCTCTTCCTTTTTCACAGACAAACAAATACCTTTGGATAAAATTACAAAACATGGATTTTCAGAAAAAACATACGATCAGGAAGAGCTCCTTTATTCTACTTTACATCTTAGTTTTTCTCTTCGTTGGATGTACAAAACAGTCAAAGGAGAAAAGGACAGACGGTACTGAAATCGTTTTCAGCTATGCAAAGCAGATAAAAGCGTACAGATATCCTGACCACATAAAACTGGACGTTCTGAATCCATGGGACGACAGCAAAATTCTACAAACCTACTTCTTAGTGCCCAAAGGAAAAGAATTCAAAACGGACCAACAAGGCATTTTAATACACACACCACTTGACAAATCTGTGATATATGCATCTGTACACTGCGCATTATTGGACGAGATCAACGCCTATTCTGCCATTGCAGGTGTATGCGATTTGAAATACATCAACATGAAGAAGATCCATGAAGATTGCCAAGCAGGCAAAATAATAGACATGGGCGAAGCTATGAATCCGGACATCGAAAAGATTATGGACCTCCGACCCGATGCGCTCTTCATCTCCCCTTTCGAAAACAGTGGCGGCCATGGCCGTGTGGAGAAACTGGGAATTCCTATCTTCGAATGTGCCGACTATATGGAGAACACCTCTCTTGGACGTGCCGAATGGATAAAGGTCTACGGAATGATGTTCGGAAAAGAAAATGAGGCTGACTCTATCTTCACGGAAGTAGAAAACACCTATCTCTCTCTCTGCGAAAAAGCAAAGAAAGCAGAAAAAAGACCTAGCGTCCTATACGGATTAAAAAACGGTTCGGCTTGGTATGTTCCAGGCGGTGCCTGCTTCATTGCTCAGCTGATAAAGGATGCTGGAGCCAACTACATCTTTAAAGAGGACAACCACAGCGGCTCTGTACCTCTCTCTTTCGAGACCGTATTCAACAAAGGTTGTGATGCCGAATTCTGGCTTTTTACCTACAACTTGAATAAAGACAAGACATACCAAGAATTAAAGACAGATTGTAAGCCTTACTCCTATTTCAAGGCTTTCAAAGACCGCAACATTTATGCAGTCAACACAGGAGCTGTACCCTATTACGAAGAGACCCCTTATCATCCTGAGAAAATATTGAAGGATATGATCTTTATTTTCCATCCCGAAACAATGGAGAAGGATGACCAACTACATTATTTTAGTAAATTAGCAGAATAATTGAATCGCAATAAAAAAGTTTTGATGGAGAGTAGAAAAGGTTTGAAATTTGGAATCCTCATGGCAATTGCCGTGTGCATTCTATTTGTCTGCTGCTTGCTGTTCGGTTCGGTAGATATACCAATCGGCACAACGATAGACATTCTGACGGGAGGCACTACCGAGAAAGAGAGCTGGCGATTCATCATCCTTGATTCCCGTTTACCTCAAAGCGTGACAGCTCTATTCTGCGGAGCCGCTTTGGCCACCTCGGGACTCATGCTT
>JALNVE010000183.1 GCA_023227695.1 Paludibacteraceae bacterium | reverse complement strand
TGACTCCTTTACAAAAATTTAAACAATTGACAAACTTGGATTTAAATGAGGTTGCATTGTCCGCTTGAATCCAGCCATTAAAAAACTTAAATCAAATCTCATATGTTTTTCCAGTTGTTTTCTACAATTGTATCACCTAACACCATTTTCTTTGCGTACAATGTAAAACTTGTTGCACAATAGCCTTTACCACTCTCAGCATACTGCAGATCCATTGCCACACATGCAGCCATTGAAAATTTGATTTTCTGCAGTAACTTATTTTCCGTGTCGTAAGTACAAATGACGCCATCTTTGATTTTTCTCGGGTTAATCATCCATTCCAACATATCAGACGAAGGCAGGTTGGCAAACGTCATCTGCAAAGTACCGGCACACACTTCGCCTTGAGGTTTTCCTAACTCGTCTGTAGCCTGATTAAAAGAATAGGCAAACTGGCACAACTCTATCTCGTCCGCAAGAACGCCCAATGTGCCCAACTGCAAAACACTTTTATATCCAAACATTTTACTAATATTTAATTGATTATCAATACAAAAACCAGGTTCTATTCCGATTCCTTTCACTCACTTTCTATTCCATCTATTTTCTAAGCGGCAACCAAACGGTTTCTTACAATCTCCATATTCAAAACAACAAACAAATATTTATTACAAGAATATAATTCTTATAATCAATTCAATAACCCAATTTTTTTTTGAAGAGAACAGATAAAATTCATTTTTAGTCGAACAAAAACATAAGAATAGAAATCTCTAACAAACAGCCGCAAGTTAGAAATTATTTTTAAATTGACAAAAATTGAAATTTGATTTTACAAAAAAAAGAAATTGCATTTACCACTGTTCCGTTCTCTATTTAAAACTTGAATATCTATTTTTGCAACAAATACAATATAGATGACGAGAAAAGAGAGATACACAAAAGTTGCCAGTCTATTAGCCAAAAGGTTTCCAAACGCAGAATATGAACTGCATTTCGATTCAACCTACCAACTAATGGTTGTCATCACTTTGGCAGCCCGCTGTTCTGATAAATTGGTGAACGAAATATCTCCTCGCCTCTTCTCCCGTTTCCCTTCCGTAAACGATTTAGCTAAGGCTAATGAAAAAGAGGTTTTCGACCTTATCAAAGAGGTTACCTACCCTGAAAGTAAAGCCAATTATCTTATCGAAGCCGCAAAAATCATTGTAGAGAAATATAACGGAGAGATTCCTAATCAAAGTTTAGACCTTCAACAACTACCCGGCATCGGACGGAAATCTGCCAACACCATTTTAGCCGAAGGGTTTCACATTCCTGCAATCGCCGTCGACACGCACATTGCACGCGTCTCACAACGGATTGGATTTACAGCCTCAACCAATCCAGATACGATTGAAAGAGATTTAGGTCTCATCATCCCTCGTGAAAACTGGATAACAGACAGTCACCGCCTTATCCTTTTCGGAAGGTATCTCTGCACGAGCAAAGAACCCAAATGCGAGGAATGTCCGATAAAAGAGGTTTGCATCACGCATACTCAAGAAAAGGAAGATATGGAATTATTGTTTTGATCAAAAAACACCTAACAACAAAATTAACATTCAGAACCACAGGCCGCGCTACGCTTGCGTGTGGCTACGGAAGGGGTCACCCTACCGGGTGGGTGTAACACAGAAGTAATGCTTACATTATATCTTTTGTTAAATTCCGAAGATAAAAAACATAACCATCAGAAAAACGAGACGCATCTCTTTATCACCAGAACACTGTCGTGTCCTCATTCATGTAGACATAGGTGAGAGAATTGAATCCTTTGGTACAAGTTCATGTACAATAACCAGCAAACAATACCTCTTCTGAAATCTTGGCACACGATTTGGAATAGGCATTGTATAAAAGATTATACATGAAAAACATATTGGCAAAGCTAAAGCATAGGGCAAGCAGATTTCTTCATTTCTCAAAAAAGCATAAGAAGAAAATTCTCATCTCAATTTTATTTCTTTTCATTTCTCTTATTATTCTTCTTGGGCTATTCATCTACGCAGTAGATAAAAATATGTTCGGTCTGTTTGGCGAAACACCAAGTGCTCAACAACTGGACAATCCTATTCAAGTAGAGGCATCTGAAATTTACAGTGCCGACGGTGTTTTAATCGGTAAATATTTCACGGAAAACCGCACTTCTGTTCCTTTAGATAAAATTTCGCAAGAGCTAATCCATACGCTTATCCATACCGAGGACGAACGTTTCTATTCTCACCTCGGAATCGACTACATCGGATTACCAGGAGCATTTAAAGATGCCATTTTCGGCAAAGCTCGTGGAGCAAGTACTATCAGTCAGCAGTTGGTCAAGAACCTCTTTAAGATGAGGTCTGAATACAATAAGGGTTTTTTCTGCAAAGTTCCAGGATTGAAGACACTGATCGTCAAGGTTAAAGAGTGGATTGTAGCATCACGCATCGAAGACAGATACACAAAGGAACAGATTCTGAACATGTACCTCAACACAGTCTATTTCGGAAGTAACGCCTACGGAATCAAGGCAGCAGCCAAAACCTATTTCAACACAACACCTGCAAAACTCAACTACGAGCAATCTGCATGTATAATAGGTATTCTGAAAGCAACTTCCTACTACAACCCTGTTCGTAATCCTGAAAACAATCTGAATCGCAGAAATACGATTCTGAAAAATCTTCAAGACAACGACGTGATTGACGAACATATGTGCGATTCTCTTTGTCAGTTGCCGCTCAACCTGAGTTTTAAGTCAGAATCGAACCTCAACGGTTATGCACTCTACTTCAGAGATGCCGTCAGCAATGAGTTGCAAGAATGGTGTGAAAAGAACGACGTGGATCTTTACCAAGATGGCCTAAAAATTTACACGAGTATAGACTCCCGTATGCAGAAATATGCAGAAGAGTCTGTCAGCAAACAAATGGCAGAGACACAGAAACTCTTCATGAAGCATTGGGGCAAAAGAAACCCTTGGCGCGACCGTAATAACCGAGAGATGAAGACATTTATCTCAGAAACTTTATTAAAGACAGATGTTTATCGCGGATTATCAGCCAAATACAAGGGCAACAAAGATTCTATTAATCTCTATCTTCACCGTCCTCACAAAATGAAGATTTTCGATTATAGAAAAGGCATAAAAGACACTGTACTCAGTAGCGTCGATTCGCTCAAACATATCTTGAAATATCTTCACTGCGGATTTGTAGCCATACAACCACAGACGGGATTAGTCAAAGCTTGGGTAGGCGATGTGGATTACCGATACTGGCAATATGACAAAGTGCTCACCAAACGTCAGCCCGGTTCCACTTTTAAACTGTTTGTATATGCAGAAGCTATTCGTCAAGGCAAATGTCCGTGCGATGTCATGAAAGACTCGTCTACAACCTGGAATTATACGGAGGATGGCAAACAAGTGACTTGGAATCCTCAGAACGCAAACGGCATCTATTCTGACGAGAAAGTCACGTTGAAGACTGCTTTTGCCCGTTCCATCAACACCATTGCCGTTCAGTTGGCAAGAGAAGAGGGAACGCAAAACATTGTAGACTTAGCCCATCAGATGGGAATTGAGAGTGACATTCGCCCCATACCATCCATTTGTTTAGGCACTGAAGATGTGTCATTGTTGGAAATGGTTTCGGCCTACACCTCTATTGTCAACGAAGGTACAAGAGTCCAACCAATTATTGTCACCCATATCAAAGACAAAGAGGGCAACGTGATCTACAAGAACAAAACCATCAAGAAAAAAGCACTCGATTACGAGACTGCCTTTCTGATGCGAGAGATGCTTCGCGAAGGACTCGTCGACGAACGCGGAACATCCCAAAGACTGAAGCAATACCGGATTCATAACAGCACCGATTTCGGAGGTAAGACAGGAAGTACAGCCAACTACTCTGACGCTTGGTACATCGGGATTTCACCCAAACTTGTCGCCGGCGCTTGGGTTGGTGGAGAGTACCGTTGCATCCACTTCAGCAGCGGAGATTTAGGACAAGGTAGCCGTTCTGCGCTACCTATCTTCGGTCGTTTCATGGAGAAAGTTTTGAACGACAAGAAGCTTGCCTCCTACCGCGGCCGTTTCGGAGAACCGAAAGAAGACATTTCCAAAGAGTACAAATGTCTGCCTGTAGAGCAACAAGACCACGGCATCAAAAAATTCTGGAAACGTTTGTTTGGCCGCGATGACGATGAAGAGACGTTAGAAAAATCGGAAAAGAAAGAAAACGTCAAGGAGGGAGAAAAAAAGAGCAAACGTGAGCTCCGCAAAGAACGCCGCAAAGCCCGAAAGGAGAAAAAACGTTTGGAAAAAGAACGTAAAAAAAGAGAAAAGGAGTTAGAGAAAGCGAGAAATAACAATAGATAGAAGCATCTAGTCAACAAGAAGTTGTTGTCATTTTTTACACGCTTTTTTTATCATCTCAAATAAATTAACAACAAAATTGAGACAGCTTCTAATATCATCAAAAAAAGGAAGGAAAACGAAACATCTTTAATGTTAATCGCATTTCTTCCTTTTGTCATTTTTCACTCATTTTATCGCAACATTGTCCATTCATGTTTGTGATTTACTGATATTTTGTTTATATTAGAGCCATTAATAGACTACAATGAGTATATAAAAAATGAGCAAAAAAACAGTAATTTATCAAGTACTACCCCGTTTGTTCGGGAATTTAAATACAAATTTGTTTCCTTTCGGAACGATTGATCAATGTGGATGTGGAAAGTTTGATGATTTTACAGTCAAAGCACTTAAAGCAATAAATGCCTTGGGCGTTACCCATATCTGGTACACTGGTGTTTTAGAACATGCCACCCAGACCGACTATACAAAATACGGCATACTTAAAGACGATCCTTCCATCGTAAAAGGGAAAGCAGGTTCTCCTTACGCCATAAAAGATTATTATGACGTTGACCCTGATTTGGCCAACAACGTGAAGAAAAGATTGGACGAATTCAAAGCCCTTATCAAAAGAACGCACGAGGCAGGAATGAAGGTCATCATCGACTTGGTACCAAACCACGTAGCTCGTCAATATCACTCTGATGCCAAACCTAAGGGTGTAAAAGATTTGGGAGAGAACGACGTAAAAGAGGTCTTTTTTGATAGAGACAACAACTTCTACTACTTACCTGGTCAAGCATTCGAGCCTCGTATCAAGATAGCAGATGATTCTGAATTGAGATACCACGAGTTTCCTGCAAAGGCAACTGGCAACGATTACTTCCGCAATGACCCTTCCATTTACGATTGGTACGAAACCGTAAAGCTTAATTACGGCGTAGACTATCACAACTATCAATATAGAGACTTCAGCACCATTCCTAACACATGGAAGAAGATGCTTGATATTCTCAAATATTGGGCAAAGATGGGCGTCGACGGTTTCCGCTGCGATATGGCAGAGATGGTTCCTGTAGAGTTCTGGTCTTGGGTCATCCCTCAGGTAAAAGAGCTCAACAACGAGCTTACCTTCATTGCTGAGACTTACGACCCTAATCAGTACGGCAGATTTTTGAACGAAGGCCACTTCGATTATCTCTACGACAAAGTTGGATTGTACGACACATTGCGCAAGGTGGTAACCCACAAATGCAACACAGGAGATATCTGTCACAGCTGGCAATTACTCAACGGCCATAAAGAACAGATGCTCAACTTTATGGAGAATCATGATGAACATAGAATTGGTTCCATCTTCTTTGCCGACGATGCCATAAAAGGCCGTCCTGCCATGCTCGTTTCGGCAACCATCAGTCAAGGACCTGTCATGGTCTACTCAGGACAGGAATTTGGGGAGCAAGCCATGGATAGCGAAGGATTCAGCGGACCGGACGGAAGAACAACCATCTTCGACTATTGGGCTGTCAAATCTGTACAAAGATGGATTAACAACGGCAAATACAACGAAGATAAGTTGACTGCCCACGAGAAACACATCTACAACTTCTATAAAAAGTTACTCAATCTCTGTATAACAGAGAAGGCTTTGTCTGAAGGCGACTTCTTCGACCTTATGTACGTCAACTATCACAATCCTGAATTTAATTCAGCTAGGCAATACGCATACATGAGGAAAGCAGGCAAAGAGGTGCTTTTAATCGTTGCCAACTTCGACGACAACGACGCCAACATCAAGTTGAACATTCCTCAGCACGCTTTCGATTACTTCAACATTCAGATAGGAAAAGCCTATAAGTTCACCGACTTATTGACTGGCGATTCCTTCAAAGAGGTCATCACCAGTGAAGAACCTTTTGCATTATCTGTCAAAGCGCAGAACGGCGTAATCTTGAAGTTCGAAATAAAAGATTAAATGTGATTCCAAAAAGAACAATTTAAGCAAGGCTGTGTCAAAAAAATTGACACAGCCTTTTCTTTTTATTTGGTGTCACGTCCTGAAATAGCGTTACAACAAAAAAGTAACGAATATGAAAGGAAAAGAAAGACAGTACGTTAGACGTTCACAAAAAGACTACCCGATGAGCTTTAAGCTTGCGGTAGTAAGAGA
>JALNVE010000182.1 GCA_023227695.1 Paludibacteraceae bacterium | reverse complement strand
TTCAAAACATCTTAAACTCGAGACCGAGGAAAAGATTAGGGTATATGACTCCTTTACAAAAATTTAAACAATTGACAAACTTGGATTTAAATGAGGTTGCATTGTCCGCTTGAATCCAGCATTGTATAAAACTAACAAGTATTGAAATACCATCATCTGTAATCAGTATTGAAGATAATGCTTTTTTTAATTGTACGGCTTTAACAAGTATTGAGATACCATCTTCTGTAACTAAGATTGTAAATTTTGCATTTTGGTTTTGTGATAATCTTAAAACAGCAAAAGTACCTGAAACTTGTGAATTAGAAGAAGAATCATTCCCTTCTACAACAGAGATTATCAGATATTAATTATCAATTCAAGAATATTCATCGGTAAAACCAATTATAACCGTGCGTCAAACTTATTTTGGCGCACGGTTTTTTTTTCTCGGTAAAAAGGCTTCTTTTAATCAGGAAGAACGAAAATAAGCTCATTTGAGGCGTCCAAAGTCCGCAATCCGTTCTGTTGTTTGTCCGAAACAGTAAAATGCGAAATGGCTCACAAAAACGGCCTTATTCGGATTGTCATGTTCTTTTCAATTGAATCTCCTAATCGCCGTTTAATAAAACCCTCTTGAACGAAAATTTCACTATCTTTGTTCAACTCAGAAAAACGAAAATCATTATGAAGTATAAGTATCTGAACGATAAGAATCTGGACTTCTTGAAAAGATTCTTGTCTACTTACTCTCCATCGGGTTATGAGATGGAGGCTGCCAAGGTTTGGCAGGAGTATGTTTCTCAATATACAGCCGTCGAGACGGATGTGCTCTGCAACTCCGTCGGAATCATCAATCCGGATGCGAAGTTCAAAATCATGTTGAGCGGACATCTCGATGAAATCGGCTTTCAGGTGATGTACATCAGCAAAGAGGGCTTGCTCTATTTCCGTAAGTTGGGCGGCATCGATGCCTTGACGGTTCCCGGAACCGAGGTGGTTGTCTTGACCCGTAACGGCAAAGTTCCTGGTGTAATAGGAAAAAAACCGATCCATCTGCAGACAGCAACCGAGCGTACCAAGGCATTGGAACTCGACGAACTTTGGATCGATATAGGCGCCGAGAATCAGGAAGAGGCTGAGGCTATAGTCTCAATTGGCGATCCTGTGGCAGTGAAGAGCAACTGCTTTTTCATGGGCAAGAGTAGGGTGATGTCAAAAGCGTTGGACGATAAAATCGGCGCATTCATCGTGGCTGAGGTGGTCAGAGTCTTGTCTACCGAAGGCATTAAAGTGGGCGTTTACGGAGTCGCTTCTTCTCAGGAGGAGGTGGGTTGCCGTGGTGCGGTGACGAGTTCATACTACATCAATCCGCAGGTTGGCTTCTGCTTGGACGTGGGCTTTGCTACCGATATTCCTGATTGCTCCGAAAAGAAATACGGCGAATTGAAGTTGGGTGGTGGTGCCGTAATCCGTCACAATGCCGACAATAATATCGTGTTGGTACGTTTGCTTCAAGACGTTGCGAAGGAGAAGAACATCACCTTCCAAAACGTAACCAACAGCAGCGCAACTGGCGGAACGGATACTTGCAAAATCCAGTTGGCACAAAGTGGTGTAGCCACAGCCTTGTTGAGCATTCCGAACCGATACATGCATACGCCTGTAGAGGTCTGCGACCTGCGCGATGTTGATGAAATTATTGCCCTTTTAATCGAGACAATCAAGAAGATTGACCGCGATAATCTGACAGATTTTATTCCTTGTCACATGGCATAGACGAGTTTCAGAAAGATTTATTATTAATTGTATTGAAGAAAATGGAAGACAAAATATTAGCTGATTTCGCTAAAGCATGGCAGACCTTGGATGCTGAACTTATTATCAAACATTTAGACGATTCTTTTGTGTATGATTCACAATGGGTTTTTGAATCTTTGGATTGTGAAGCGTATAAGAAATATCTTCGTACTAAATTTTTGACTTTGAAAGAAAAAAATGCAGGACCATTGGTTGAGATTGTTGATGATCCTCAGGGTGGAAAAATGCTGGATCTTGATCAAAAAGGCAATACAGCCTGTTATAGGATAGAGGTAAAAAACGGGAAAGTTGTTAAGGCGGATATGTGTATGTTCTGATAGATCATAAACTAATCTGGTTTCGAAAATCATTTTATAAAGCATTTGGCAGTTCTGAAAGGCTCTGCTAAATGCTTTCTGTTTTATAGATAATTTTGCTGTGATTTTTTTCAGAAGCTACGCTGCAAACTTTATTTTATGTCTTTCGTGTACTTGCATCTTGGAAAGTTGGCACATCCCCAGAAATTACCGTATTTTCCTTTACGCTTTACCAGTTCACCTCCGCAACGAGGACAAATGCCGTTGAAAAGGGCATTTTTTTCTCGTTCTTTTCCTTTGATTACGGAGCGGATCACTCTCTTCTTAGCTGTTTTGCCAATTTCGCGATGTTTCTCAATGCAATTTGCGACGTTTTTTACCTCTTCATCACTTATTTTTTGGGTTTCGAAAATCTTGATATAATCTACCACATCACACACATGCATAACTCTACCATTCTCGGTCTGGACATACAAGCTGGATTTGTTTGTATAGGCTACAATGGAGATATAGGGTAGATCCCTATGTTGGTGAAAATTTAGCGTCTTCTGCAAAATGGAGATATGAGTTCGGTTCTGAAGAATAGGATTGTACTGCTTGTATTTCTTTCCGTAAATGTCTTGTGTCCAATATTGTGCATCTTCGTCGCCATATATTTTTCCTTTATGGTTTTTGGTCTCAATCACAAAAATTGCGTAGGGAGAGACCACGATATGGTCGATTTGTGTTGGTTTTCCAAAAGCGGAGATAATCACATCATTCAATACGATGTACTCTTTCGGCAGACGTTCCAACCGCGAAGCCATGCTCTTTTCTCCAATTTTTCCTTTTGATGGAATTGCCTTTATAAGGCAAATAGCAAGGATTAAAATCAGTACAACCGCTCCAAATTTTAAGATGTAAGGGGTTAGAGTTGAAATTTCCAATAAAATAAAAGTATTCAACATTTCCCTGACTTATTTTAGCATTTCTATGACATCATCTGGCAACAAAACACTATCAGATGTGTCATTAGGTTTGTTCTTTAAAAATAGCTTAGTGATGATTTTATGTCCTTTGGCAAAAGGAAGTTTCTTTGCCTTTTCGTTCAGTTCTTTGAGAAGTCGATCGGCATTTTCTTCTTTTGTCCATTTACATTCGCCCACAAGAAGATGCTTCTTGTCTAAAGATTCAGCCACTACGTCCAATTCTATTCTCTCTTCTCTTGAAACATTTCCCCACCATCTATAAGCCATCCCGAAGGTAATGCCATCCAAAACATTTCCAGAAACAGCCTCTCTGCACCTGTTTTCCCAATGATTTCCTACGAACGAAGTAAAGTCTTTTTCTATTTCGGACAGGATGGGTGCTGTTCGTCCAATCTCAATCAGCGAACGGTACGGTTGTATGTATCTATAATGAAACTCAATGTATGGGTCATTGATTTTATAGAGGCTTTTTTTGCAGTTTCTTTCGATTTCACCGAAAGGAATCTCTTTTTTTAGATAACCTAACAGTATCAATTTGTTTAATGGGCGGGATAGGTTCGTGGCAACTTCGCCACATCGTCCGGCGATTTCAGAAAGTCGGTTAGCTCCGTTGCCAATATAGCTCATAATGGTAGAGGTTTTCACCATATCTTTTATGTCGTCTTTGAACAATTTGAGAGGCTCTTCATAAAAAGTTCCATTTGTACTAAGACATTCATTGACAATTGTTTCCTTCATGTTGGAATAATTCTCCCTTATTTCCCAATAGCGGGGAACGCCTCCCCAAACAGCATACTCCTCGATGCTTTCAATCGATGATAAATGGAGAGCTTCCTTCATATAAGGCAGCTTTATTGGTCCAATTTTCATGATAGAATCGGCTCTTCCGTACAAAGGAGAGTTTGCATTAAGTACTAGACCGTACATTAATTGTTGAGATGAACCGCAGATGATTAAATTGAATTTCAGATTCTTGGAATCCAATTTGTTTTGAAGAATAGATGGCAATTCAGGACTGCTATTGACTAAATTGGGAAATTCATCGATACAGAGCGTGACTTTCTTATCTGTCTTTTCGTTGAGTGCTTCGAAAAAAACGCTCCAGTTGGGATAAATGACTTTGTCGAATCCCGTTATGTTTTGCGCTATGATCTTCGCTAATGTCTCTATCTGGAGTCTTTTTTCTGTCTGGTCTGCCAGAAAATAGATGTCGTTTTTTCTCAAAACATGTTTCAGAAGCGTAGATTTACCCAATCTTCTTCTTCCGTACATCACAATAAATGTGCTCTTTTCAAGAGACAATATGTGATTCAACTTTTTTGTTTCTTCTATTCTATCAACGAATTCCATAGGCAATGCATTTATTATGCTCTACAAACATAATGTTTTCCTTGCATAATAACTAGCATTTTCTTATAAAATGTAGAAAAAGAGAAAGTTAATTGATGAATAATATATGTAAATCCCACTAATCTTTGCTTTTTGGTGCTGCCAAAGTCAGCTCCCCAATTGGACTAATCAGTCCAAAAAGCTTGCCCGGAGGGCAAGCTTTAAAATGGATATCCAATAGCAAAATGGAACGCCAAATCTTGTCCTAAATCAGGGTGGGTGATGACCCATCTGTCTTTGGGTGAACCTGCTATTTCTGGGTTGAAGATCTTCATTCCTAAGTCGAGTCTTACAAGTATAAATCCGAAGTTCGGACGGATACCTAATCCCCAAGCAATACCCATTTCTTCGATGAATGTATCAAATTTGAATTCTCCTCCAGGTTGGTTCTCGTAATTCTTGATGGTCCAAACATTTCCCGCATCCGCAAAAAGGGCGTACTCCAAGAAACTTTCTGTCTTGAGTCGGTATTCCACATTCAGCAACAGTTTGATATCGCCTGTTTGGTTCAGGAAGTCTGAAGATCCTTTTGACTCGTATGTTCCTGGTCCTAAAGTTCGGGTACTCCAGCCTCGTACGGAGTTGGGGCCACCGGCAAAAAATCGCTGCTCGTAAGGTACAACCTCTGAGTTGCTGTAAGGCACGGCAATTCCCACACCTATGTGAGATGCTATGATGTTGAATTTATCGATCGGGAAGAGGTAGGTCAAATCACCGCTTGTTTTGAAATATTGGGCAAACGGAATTCCGAAGAGTTCGTAACTCCCGTCTACCTTCTCCGCTCCACTCAACTTCGAATAGAGATAAGGCAATGTTCCAGCCACATCGGCCGAAGCCTGTATGGTGAAGCCCTCTGTCTGCGCTCGTTTGCCCATTTTGCTCGTGAAGTTCAACATATAGCTGGTACGGGTAATGAATTGGTCCTTGTAGCTCTCCTTCAGCATGGCATTGTCTTTCTCCTTCAGATAGTTGGAAAACCAGGTTGAGGTCCAAGGCGTAGCCACATAGTTGATGTTATAGAGGGTGAATGTCTGGTTCAGTTTACGACGGAAAGCCATCCATTTGTATTTCCAATCCAAGCTTAAGAAACGGCGGTTGTACTCCGGACGGTTACGCCAATTCAAACCCGTAGAGAAAACAGTGCTGGCACCCACCTGCTGTCTGCGTTGTTCAGGAACAAACGGCATCAGGAATTGAGGGAAGGTCAAAGAAGCTTCGCCTCCGTATTCGTAATAGATATCCGAAACAATGTCGTAATCTGAATTGCCATTGATGGACTCGAACGCTCCGTTCAGCTTGATGCGGAAGGTCTCCGAACCGTTGAAGATGTTTCGGTCCTGAAAGGTGGTGTAAGCGGCCATACCCAAGTTACCGGCTGAGTTGGTGCCGTCCAAACCGTTTAGGCCGACCAATGAATGATGTGATGGTGGCTGTTACCGGCTGAGTTGGTGCCGTCCAAACCTACCTGCCAATAGTAGATGTTGGCTGGAGCAATGGTGATAGTGGCGTTAAGAAGGGCACTGTCTTTGACCGGTGTATATTCGATGGTTGCCTGTTTTACTGCACTCATGGAGTTGAGTGAGCTGTAGGTATTCTCCTGAAGACGGTCGCTGTAATAACGTCCCGGACGGATAAAGTTGTTGGCATAGAGCATTGGCGGACGGATAAAACGTTTTTTTCCGTAGATGATGTTGATGCCTCGGTAGTTGACCTCTTCTTTCTCTTTGAAATCCTCCAAACTGCTTTTGTCGAAGATGTCCAATCCGCTGATAATCGTCACATCTTTAATCTTGTAGCGGATAAAGGCATCGTTCTTTTTCAACGAATCATTAACCAGATTTCTTGACATCAGCTCCACATCCACCTGATGATTGCCTACCGCAGTATCGACCAAAAAGTAGAAGTTTTCTTTTGCCAGGTTGTAATAACCTTGGTTACGTAGAAAACGGGTCAGACGGTCGGATATGTTACTGGGATTCAAATTGATAATGCAACTTGAGGAGGAAAAAAATGGGTCAGGTAGAAAAAATATTTTTCAGAGCAGAAAGAGAAGAGAAAATCTCCCTCTTTCCAGTTGCCCTGTGGAGAATATGTT
>JALNVE010000181.1 GCA_023227695.1 Paludibacteraceae bacterium | reverse complement strand
CTTAGATTGGAAACAAGTCCTGTAAATTACAGGATGAGTTTTATAAACAACAAGAATGAGTTTTTCAATATCAACGTTTAACTTTGTCCAACTTCTGGGGTTCATGCCACGCGCCCCGTCTCTACCAACGACCAACCGAAACATCCCTTCATTGCTGAAATTTCGGTTTGTAAATTCACCGATAATTATAATTATCTATTTTTGAAATTGATCCTGAATTTTATTTACCCACAGGCTTTTGCACTTGATCTCAGAAAACAACAGAAATTTCAACAAAAAAGGCAGATAGAATCTCTACCTGCCTTTTGATTTATTAAATCTCTTCTATAAAAGAAGATAATTAGTCACTGTTCATGGAAGCCAAGAACTCCTCGTTGTTACGGGTCTTTTCAAGACGATCTTTTAAGAATTCCATTGCCTCTATTGAGTTCATATCTGACAAATAACGGCGAAGAATCCACATTCTACGGATTGTATCATCACCCTGTAATAAGTCGTCACGACGCGTACTAGAAGCCATGATATCAACGGCTGGATAGATACGTTTGTTGGCCAACTTACGATCAAGCTGCAACTCCATATTACCAGTACCCTTGAACTCCTCGAAAATCACATCATCCATCTTTGAACCAGTATCGGTAAGAGCGGTTGCGATGATTGTCAAACTACCGCCATTCTCGATGTTACGGGCAGCTCCGAAGAAACGTTTTGGCTTGTGCAATGCGTTGGCATCAACACCTCCAGAAAGCACCTTACCTGATGCAGGAGAAACCATGTTATAAGCACGAGCCAAACGGGTGATGGAGTCAAGCAAGATAACCACGTCATGACCGCACTCAACCATACGTTTTGCTTTTTCCAAAACGATGCTGGCGATCTTCACATGACGCTCTGCAGGCTCATCAAAAGTAGAAGCGATAACCTCTGCTTTTACACTGCGGGCCATATCGGTAACCTCCTCAGGACGTTCATCGATCAAAAGGATGATCATGTAAACCTCAGGATGGTTTTGTGAAATTGCGTTTGCGATATCCTTCAAAAGGACTGTCTTACCTGTCTTAGGCTGTGCAACGATAAGTCCACGCTGACCTTTACCTATAGGACAGAACAAATCGACTGTACGAACTGAAATGTTGGAATTACGTCCACCTGTCAAATTGAACTTCTCGTCAGGGAAAAGTGGAGTCAGATGGTCGAACGGCACACGGTCACGTACATATTCCGGAGAACGTGCATTGATTTTATCCATACGGATAAGTGGGAAATACTTCTCACCCTCCTTTGGTGGACGAATAGCTCCGGAGATAACATCTCCCGTCTTCAATCCAAATAACTTAATTTGAGATTGAGAAACATATATATCATCTGGAGAATTCAGATAGTTGTAGTCTGATGAACGCAAGAAACCGAAACCATCAGGCATAATTTCCAAAACACCTTCGCCTGTAATCAAATCATCAAAATCGTACATTTTAGGCTTTGACTGTGGTTCCTGATGTTGTGGTTGGTTCTGCGGCTGAGGTTGGTTATTCTGCAGTGGCTGCTGCATTGGTTGTTGAGAGATGTTGTTGTACATGTTGATCTGTTGGATCACATACGGAGATCTCTCATCAGATGCTGGTTCGTTGTTCTTTCCTTCAACCGGTTTGATTATCTCCTCCTCTTTCTTAGGAGGATTTTGATTTGGAAGCGGATCAGGAGTAACGATACCTTTCTTCTTATTCAATATCATACGAGCAATAGCGGCTGCAGGGTTTCCTGCCGACATGGTATCCAAACCTCCACGTCCGATGATGTGACCGTTATTGTTGTTATTTCGTTGATAATTATTATTGTTATTATATCTCTGATTTTGGAATTGCTGATTATGATATCCTCTATTCTGGAAATTCGATTCTTGATTAGAAGTATTTTCTTGATCGGCAGAACCTTCCATATTCTCATCCGTTTCTTGTGAATTAGGATTTTTCATCAACACATCATCATTCTCGTCTGTCATAGGAACCTCAGCTTCTTTAGAATTTTCATCAGTAATATTCACATCTTCAGAAGTTGAAGGTGACTTAGATTGCTCTTTCATAATCTCATCGACCAGCTCTTTTTTGTGATATGAATCTACCTTTTTAATTCCAATCTGCCTTGCTATGGCTTTTAATTCAACAAGCGTTTTTTCTTGTAACTGAAGAATACTATACATAAAATCTATAAAGGATTGTTTATTTTTCAAAAATAACTAAATACACACTAAACATGCAGATATCTTTCATCTGATATTTAGCCTCTTAAAAAAATTGTTTGATTATTGACCTAACTACTAAAAGAAAATAATAAGTAGTCCAAAAGGGTAATAAATACGTTGCAAATATAGAGGGATTTTTTATTCTGATGAAATCTTTTTCTACCTTTTTTATTTAAAATAATATAATTCTAACACAGAAGTGGTATCCTTGCGTATTCTATATCGGTCATCGCTACGTTCTCCTATCAACCAAACTATCTCATCTCCAGACAAAAGCAACCAAGTTTGTTCTTTCTGATAAAGAGAAAAATGATTATCGACAAAATAATCGCTGACCTTCTTTTTACCTTTCATTCCAAAAGGAACAAAGAGATCGCCGTCTTTCCATTTTCTGATAGTCAACGGAAATTTCAAACGCGACATATCCAAATAGCAATGATTTTTATCCTTGTGAATAACAATTTCAGAAACAGGTTTCTGTTCAAAAGTCAAATTTAAAGGGACAGATATCTTTGAAGAACCCTCTTCTAAAGTATAGAACTCATCCAATTTTTCTGATTTCTGAGACAGTATTAACCTACTTCTATCCTTTTGGATTCTGTAATTCTCTGAAAAGTATTGTTTACCGGAAATTCCGTCCAGCCCATCATAGATGTCATTCACAACCGAAGGGGTAAACCCATACGACTGCAGCATTTCAAAAAGGAGGAATTTTTCATTTCCTGCCTCATGCAAACGATCAATATGGATAGACCACCAATCTCCATCCTGCACCATGATATCTGCCAATGTCGCACGCATGTTATCGGTAATAAACTGCTCTGCCGACTGCAAATTTCCCATTGTCTGAAGAAGAGACTCTCGGAATGCTGGATTAATGGTTTCGAAAAGCGGAATGATCACATTTCGAAACTTATTGCGCACATATATCGTATCCTTATTCGTAGAATCTTCTACAAAAGAAAGTCCTTCTTTCTCCATGTATGATAGAATGTCTGACCTAGAAACACAAAGAAACGGACGCACCACATCACCGTTGACAGGCTTAATGCCCGTAAGTCCATGAATGCCAGAACCACGCGTCAGGTTAATCAAAAAAGTCTCGACCACATCATCAGAATGGTGCGCAATTGCAATGCAATGGGCACGCTCCTTCTCTTTTATTTCGGCAAACCAGTTGTAACGCAATTCGCGCGCCGCCATCTCGATGGAGAGTTTCTTCTCCTCGGCATATTTTTTTGTATCAAAATCGATCTTATAAAAAGGTATGTCCAAGCTCTTGACAAAATCTGTCACGAATGTCTCATCACGATCTGACTCTGCCCCGCGAAGATGAAAATTGCAATGAGCGGCCACACATTGATAGCCCAATCTGCACAAAACAGACAACAAAGCCACAGAATCCGAACCACCACTTATGCCGACAATAATCTTGTCAGACTTTTCAAACAAATTCTGTTCTGCAATAAACCTCTTTACCTTTTCTTCCATCAACAACATAATATTTCTTTTCTTGAAAGCAGAGACGATGGATCAAATTCTCTCCAACACCTTCTCCACCAAGGCCTCGATAGAGCCTTTATATTCGGTGTTCATACTCTTGTCTACACGTCCGGCAATGATACAGCATACGGTCATAGCCTTATGTCCCAACAACTTGGACAAGCCAGCAAGAGCAGAACTTTCCATTTCAAAGTTAGTGATTTTTTCACCATTATAATCGAACGACATGATCTTTGCATTCAGATCCGGGTCGGCCAAAGGAATGCGGACATAACGGCCCTGCGGACCATAAAATCCAGGAGCCGAGATGGTCACACCCATCACCATATCCGAGCCGATTCTCTCCACTAGCTCCTCATCAGCACTTACCACATACGGACGAGCCAAGCGCGGCATCCATTTCGTATGTTTACAGAAAGCCTCTTCGAAGTCCATATCCAGTACGCCATCGCCTACTTTGTAGTAGCCCAACAGACCATCGAAACCGATGGAACGTTTAGCCACAACGTAAGAGCCTACGGGACAAAAAGGCTGTATGCCTCCTGATGTTCCGACACGAACAAGCGTCAGTTGAGTGAATTTGGATTTCTCTGTTCTTTTTTCAAAATCTACATTTTTGAGTGCATCCAATTCTGTCAACACAATGTCAATATTATCCGTACCTATTCCATGCGAAACGCATGACACACGTTTTCCTTTATATTGGCCTGTTATGGTATGGAATTCACGATTCTGGACATTACACTCAATGGAGCCTTTATCAAAAAAACCGGCTACCATATCGACCCTTGTAGGGTCACCAACCAACACAACTGTATCTGCCAATTGTTCAGGTTTCACATGCAAATGAAATATGGAACCATCTGCATTTATTATTAATTCGGAAGATGGAATTGTTCTCATATCAAATAAGTTGAATTTCATAAATAGAGATTGAAAAGGCTTCCAAACAGCCTCAATGCAACATGTTTGGGGCATTCTTTTTTACAAAGATAATTTTTATTCGATTTGAAAAAGTGATTTTGGAAGAAAAACAAACAATCTTGTTAAGCTGAACTAACGAACGCTTAAACATCTGCCTGAACGGTGACCGTGTGAGACACAACCTGTTTAATCAACCCTTTTCGTATATTATAAACCCACCGAAATCGCATCTCCCAATCCTTTTTCTTTCAAACTTCGATTTTCCTGTATCCATCAATGATTATTTCACAAAGCCTCCGTTTTCTTTTTTGCGGTTCTATTATTATTTCTATAACTTGCTGCTGTTTATCAGTGAGATTAGTTGAATATTGTTTCATAACTTAATCATCTGACCTTCAATAAATCATATTTTTATAACATTATTTTTAATTAAAACTTAAACAGATTCTTAATCAGTTGGAGGAAATTATAATGGAATGCTACTATAAAGACGATTCAATTACTATTTATAAAAGTGACAATCTGGAGCTTTTGAGGAGTATGCCAGACAACCATGTGCAGCTCATCTACTGTGACGTACTGTACAATTCTGGAAAGGATTTCGGCGATTATAACGACAACCTCGGTTCGGCGGTAGAAGCGGTAGAATGGTACAGACCTCGGTTCGAGGAGATGAAGAGAGTGCTTAAATCCAATTGCAGCATCTATATTCATTGCAACTGGAGACTTGATTCCTATTTGAGAATTCTGATGGACAAAGTGTTTGGCCCGAGTTGTTTCAGAAACAGGATCTACCGTCAGCATAGCGGCAAGAGAGGATTTTATTCCAACTATGATTCGCAGATGGATACAATTCTCTATTATATCAAAAATCCTAACGATTTCATTTTCAATGAAATTTACGGAGACACGGAAAACATTGTCCCTCTCTTTGAATATGGCACTCTTGCAGGAAGAGATGACATACGCTCCATTGGAGATGTAAAAATAGACCTCAAAAACCAACAAAAGCATTGGCTGGTATCTCCTAGTCAGTTTGAGAAAATGGCGGCAAACAATGAGGTAAGAATCATAGACGGGCTTCCTTATCGGTATTCAACCGTTATTCCCATGGGAAATCTGTGGAATGAACCTGAAATGCTTGATTCGTACAAAAGAATAGATTTGTCTGAAGCCTATGCAACGCCAAAACCGGATGCCGTTCTTAACCGAATTATTCAGGTTTCTAGCCATCCCGGTGACACCATAGCCGACTTTTTCCTTGGCGGGGGAACAACGGCAGCAGTATGTAAAAAACTTGGCCGCAAATTCATCGGCTGCGACATCAGCCAAAAAGCATGCGACGTAACCATACAGAAATTAAAAACGATTGCCGGTACCTACAACAAATAGGATCATAAAAAAGGTCAGGTATCGAAATGACAAGCTAGGTAGTTTTTTATCCCATTATCATTTCTCAAACCTCATTTACCAAAACGTCCTGCGGATTGCGCTACCCGAAGGGAGTTTTCTTTGGAAACCCCAACTGAGCGATTGTGTACCCTTGGATCCTATTCAACGATATTAGTTTAGCATCGGATATCTCGCAAATATTCTCTAATTTTGCAGAAAACAATCGTTATGGTGTCATCAGCTCTTCCTTTACATACGTTCAAGCATGACATTTCCGACATTCCTTTGCCGGAGAAATTCACCTATCCGTTCCATTATACTCCTCATCCGTTGTGCTTGCTTGCAGCTAAGGAGGTTCAGGAATATTTAGGCAGTAAAAAAGAGTGGGAAGTAGAACTTCAACAAGGAAAAATGTTGGCGTATAGGTCAAATTGCGTGGTATTTTCACTATACTAAGTGTCAATGGGTCAAATTGCGTGGTGACTTAAATGAAAATACGATTGAATATTTTCAACAATTTGCTCATATTTGTAT
>JALNVE010000180.1 GCA_023227695.1 Paludibacteraceae bacterium | reverse complement strand
GCAATACAAAGGTAACGGCATTTACTTTTAGACACAAAAATAAGTAATATAATGTCATCCTGCAATTTGACCCATTGACACAAAGTACAATCATTTCATCCTGCAATTTGACCTATACGCCATAATTGTACATTTGTGGAGAGCGTTTTTGTATAGGAAAGTAATTTCTGTCATCCCTCTTTTTTAGAGGATAAGCGAAGAAGATGTGTAGAGTATCTAAGTTGAAAATTAATTTAAAAGGAAGAGTTTATGAAAAAGTTTGGAAAGATATTTCTAAAAGAACTGATTATACACCTCGTATTTATAGCTTATTGTTTTTTGTTTTATTACGTATCGACAAAGGCTTTGTATCTATATATGTTTCAGATAAAGCCGTTTTTCTTAGATCATGAGGATTCTCCTATGTATGATGAGGGCATAATCTGTTTAGGATTGATATTTCTTTTGCTTTGTTGTATCTGTTTGGATTTCCTTCTGCAGATTATTTTAAGTCTATTCCATAGGAGTCTGACGTTTAAAGTTATTGCGCTCTCTATTGTTGTTCTGTTCCCTATAATTTATGGTGCTTACAATTCCGAGAATCTATTATTGGTGGTAGCTGTAGGTATTCTCCCAGTTGTCATTTACTTCTTTTATACGAAGCATATAGAGATAAGCAGAAAGACATTGCCTTTAGCTGCTGTATCTCTTACTGTCGGAGTAATCATGGTTTGCGTTTCTTGTTATTGTTATAAAAATTGGAAAGATAAAACGCGAACAGAAGTTTATAAAAACAGAACTGAAGCTGCCCAAAAACAGCTCAAAGAAAATGAGAGTAAATATCCGTTGATACCAAGTGGGGTTGAGGTTGCAGATTTGAATTCGTTGCCGGAGGGAGATGTGATGAATCCGGAAATAGAGTGGAATTTTGTTGAAAATGCCCAGAAAGACCATTTCTTTCCTTATGAGGATGCTGATTCTATAAAAGCGAAAGGTGAAGGTTATCTTTTTTATAATCCACGTTTATATGATTATAGGAAGGATATGCTTGATAGTAATGCTTGTTTTGAAGAGAGGCGTTTGTGTAAGGTTGCTTTTCGTGAAGGGGTGACTGGCTACATAACGAAACTCTATAAAACAGGTAAGGTTGATGGAGATGGAAATCAAGTTAATCTGTCAGAAAAGGAGTTGTATGGTTATTTTGTCAGATTAGTAAAAGAAAAGGATCTGGTTTACAATTTTGTGCCTCTTCAAATAGTGAGTTGTTATAATTCTGATGAAGAGGGACGTGATTCCGAACAGATTTGTGATACAATTAGGTCTCAAATAAAGGGTGACGGCACACTCTTTTGGCAGTGTGCGATGGATACGCTTGTTGTCTCTCTTGATATTGAGTTTGGAGAGGATAATTCTCTTAGGAAGATAAAAGATAGTCGAGTTTTGAGATGATGTTTTAATTCATAACGGTATTAAGATTTGTAATAGTTGATTAATTGTCAAAAAAGAGGAAAACATATATTTGTAATACATGAATGTTAGAATATGATAAATCCCAGCTATCAGATATTGTTGTTAGACGGTCTGAGTATACTGATCTTATATTTTATCGTTTTGTACTTTTTGTGCATATGGCATTACTCTACGATATCGAGATCGTCAGCAGATAAAAGGCTGACCAAAAGAGTCTCATTTCTCTCTTTGGTTTGTCTCTTGTTAGGTACTCTAATGGCTATCTCTTTTAAGGATTTGATGGTCTTAATATTTCCTTTGATTTTATTTGTGCTGTTGTTTGGATTAGAACAGTATTTCTTGAAAAAGAATACTTTATGGCTTTTCGTCTCATTCTCACTTTTGCTTTTCGTCTCTTTTTTCTTATATCCAATTTATCTCTTAGTCTTACATGTTGTAGCAAGTAGTATCTTTGGGGCTAGTTCAATCAGAGATACGGTCGACTGGATTTTACCGTTCGAATGTTTTAGTGTAGTAGCAGTTTTTTCTGTTTTATATTACTATTTGGCTAAATGGCGTTGCCGTACAATCAAGTTGTCTTCGTCTGATGAGAGGTTGACGAAGATTGTTTCTATAGCCTCTTTAGGTTGTATAGCATTAGGAACTTCTGCTGTTTATCTTTTGGGTGCAAATATAAGTTTAGTTTGCTTCTTCTTATGGATACCATTGTTTGTGCTTCTTTTTGCAATAGAGCACTATTTCATTAGGGGAAAGATATGGTTGCGATTGGCCTCTTTCTCTCTTTTCTTTTTATTGAATATGTTTTTACTTGCTGTCGTGACGCTTTTTGTATTGGGTCTTTCGGGTTGTTACCTGTTTTGCCTTTAAGGATTTCTTTTGCTTAAAATAATTCATTTAAAACTCTCGCTCAACGCTTGTTGACCAAATCGACTTTCATATTCGTGAAAAAATGAGTACCTTTGCGCCCGAATTAAAATGTCAATTGATGGAGAGATATCAACTGAAGGATCCGATTTTTACAACCTTGTCTGAAGTTGCAGACAGTTTAGGTCTTGAATGCTATGTGATCGGTGGTTATGTGCGAGACCTAATACTGGAACGTCCGTCTAAAGACATTGACGTTGTGGTTGTAGGAAGCGGCATCGATATGGCACAGGCTGTTGCCAAAAATCTAGGAAAGGGAGTTTCTCTTTCTATCTTCAAGAATTTTGGAACGGCTCAAATCAAACGTGGAAGTTTGGAACTGGAGTTTGTTGGTGCCCGTAAAGAGTCTTATAGTCACGATTCTCGCAAACCTGTTGTGGAAGATGGTTCTTTGGAAGACGATCAGAACCGTAGGGATTTTACCATCAATGCATTGGCTATCTGCTTGAATAAAGAACGCTTCGGCGAACTGGTGGATCCGTTCGGCGGAATGCGCGACCTCCAGACAAGGATTATCCGTACGCCTTTGGATCCGGATATTACCTTTAGCGACGACCCTCTACGCATGATGCGTTGCGTCCGTTTTGCTGCTCAGCTCAATTTCTTCATCGAAGAGAGAACTTACTATGCGCTCTCCCGTAATAAGGAGCGTATCAACATTATATCCCGTGAGCGTATTGCTGACGAGTTGAACAAAATTGTGGCATCTCCACGACCATCCGTCGGTTTTGAACTGTTGGAAAAATGTGGACTTTTGGCACTTGTATGCCCTGAACTTAACCGTCTGAAAGGTACGGAAGAGAAGGATGGAAAGGGTCATAAGGATAATTTCCTTCACACCATGCAGGTGCTCAACTCTGTGGCCGAAAATTCGGACGACCTCTGGTTGCGTTGGGCGGCTGTTTTTCATGACATCGGCAAACCTGTGACGAAGAAGTGGGACGAACGTATTGGTTGGACTTTCTATAACCACAATTATATCGGAGAGAAGATGATTCCTGGCATTTTCAAGAGAATGAAGCTGCCGATGAACGAGAAGATGAAGTTTGTACAGAAGATGGTAAACCTTCACATGCGTCCGATTGCCTTGGTAGACGATGGCGTGAGCGATTCGGCTGTTCGACGTCTGCTCTTTGATGCCGGTGACGATTTGGAATCTTTGATGATTCTTTGTGATGCCGATATTACCTCTAAAAATCAGGAGAAGCAGCAGCGCTATCATGAGAATTTCAAACTGCTGAAAGATAAGATGCGCGAGATAGATGAGAAGGATCGTATCCGAAACTTCCAGCCGCCAATTCAAGGCGAGGAGATTATGCGTATCTTTGCTTTGCCTCCGTGCCATCAGGTGGGCGATATTAAAACAGCCATAAAAGATGCGGTGCTTGACGGTTTAATTCCGAATGAATACCAGGCAGCCTATGATTTTATGATCCAAACTGCTGAAAAATTAGGAATTAAGAAAGTAGAGGATTAGAATAAAAAGGGGAATGTTTGTTCTGAATTTCTATCCTTTTTTTTGAACCGATTGAATTTATAATAGAGATAAGATTATTTTTGTTAAATGAAATGGAACTATTTGCTCTGTGCAATATCCATTTTAACTGAACAGTATGGAAGATATAGAAAAAATAATAATGCAAGGTTCTGTGTTCAAAAAACAGGCAGAACCGAAAGAGGAGCAATCTTCTGGTCGAGTAAAGACAAAGGCTAAAAGAAGCTCCTACACAAAGGGCTCTCATGGTTCTGGTTCGGCTAAAATGAAGGCCGAATTTAAACGTCGTAGACAAAATCGTTCTAAATCTAAATAAACCTTTGAGTTTTTGATAGCAAATAGACAGGAAAGTTTGTGTACTATTTTGCTGACATGGATCAATCGAATAATGTAATCTGCATTTCTGGTTCAGAAACGAAATGCATATCGGGCGGTCACTTAGTAGAAGGAAAGCCCACCATCTGTATAATCCGTGGTTTCTTTTGAAATTTGTTTTGATTTGTAGCGAAAAAGAATTTGTGGTTAAAGATACTACCCACGTGCTTTTTCTCTTGATCTGTTGTTTGCTTTCTGATTGAAATTTATTGAACTAACGTTGTTTAAATCTTTATCGTCAAAATCTCATCCATATCCGTCAGATAATTTCCGCTTCGGTGTTCGCATTTCGGCAACCAGCTTTCCCCTTGCGTATCTTCCACCCCAAGTTGTACCGTCTTAATTCCGAATCGGTGATTCAGTGAGTCGATGGTCGTCATCAGGTTGTAACGTTCCTGTCTGTTTTTGATGGGATCGAACAGGTCCAAATCTATGCCCGAAGCATCGGTAACATCGGTCAGAATCACGCCCGCCTTTTTGTAATAGATGCCCGGCTTGAAAATATCCGTTAAGGCATCAATGGCCGCTTGGGTTATCTCGATAGAGTCGGAGGTCTTCACCAAAAGCGGTTTCGTGGCGGCGTTCGAGTATTGATCCAAGTCGTTTCGAAATCGGTTGCTGAGCAGATACACCGTTACCTTTCCAGCCACAGAGTGCTGAGCCCTCAGCTTGTTGGCGCAAGAAGAGGCGAAGGTTGCCACCGAGGCTTTGAGCAGGTCGATGGTCGTAATCATTTCGCCAAACGAGCGACTGGTCGTTACGCTCTTGTTCTGAAGCATCTCCGTTGTGTCGATGCAAGGCTTTCCGTTCAGTTCGAGCCAAGTGTGGTACATGGGTGCCGTGAAGTAATGTTTTACCCAGCTTTCGGATTTGTCAGCAAGCTGCAATGGATTGTCAACGCCTAGGCTGTTCAGCTTTGCCAGCGTGTTGCGCCCGATGCCCCACACGTCGCCAAGGTCAAAGATGCTCAGTGCCTTGCGCCTTTTCTCTTCGTTGTCGATGAGGCAGACGGAGCGGTAGCCTTTGTAGTTTTTGGCAAACTTGCTGCCCATCTTGGCCAGCGTCTTGGTTGGTGCCACGCCTATGCTCACGGGAATGTCTGTGTACAGGCGGATCTTCTCCGCAATCTTCCGCATGAAATCTCCCAGATCGTAATATTTCTCGTAAACGTCCAGACAGCAGAAACTTTCGTCGATGCTGTAGTTCTCCACGTAGTTGAAAGACTTCCGCAGAATATTGGTGACCCGTTTGGACATGGCGGCATAGAGGTACATGTTGGTAGAGAAAATCACTACGTTGTGTTGCTTCACAATGTCACGGACCTTGAATATGGGCTCGCCACGGTGTATGCCTAAGGCCTTGGCTTCGGGCGTGAGGGCCACGATGCAACCGTCGTTGCTCGAGAGCACGCACACGGGCTTGTACTTCAGTCCGGGGTGAAAAACCTTCTCGACCGAGCAGAAAAAACTGTTGCAATCAACCAGTGCGTACATTAGGCCCGCGGTTTATGTATGACGTAGGTAACGGTTCCCCAAACGGAGAAATCGTCGTTGGGCGTTATCTCTATCTCTGGAAATTCAGGATTGGCGGGGATGAGGTAGGCGGTGTCGCCACGTCTCTCCACGCGCTTCACGGTGTATTCGCCGTTTAGCTCGCAGATGGCCACTTCGCTCTTGGACGGGTTGCGGTTGCTCTTGTCTACGATAAGGATGTCGCCCGAGTGAATGTCGGCATCGCGCATAGATTCTCCCTGTACGCGTATGAGGTACGACGATTCTGGGTGCGGACATAGAAGTTTTAGAATTTCAATGTCTTGCGATATTTCGTCGTTATTGAGCGGGATAGGGAAGCCGGCAACGACTTTGATGTCGAAAAATGGAAGGGTGAGCGGTTCTACCTTTTCGGCAGGAGTGATGGAGGCAAAATGCTCTTTGGCGGATGCGATGGATCTCTCCTCCGCATTCGCGATGCACTCTTGTATGAACTTCGATTTGTTTTCGTGAGCCTCAATAATCTCTGCGATATCTTTGGACGCACGGAAGGCGTAAAGTTTGGAGTCGTTGTCGCTCTTTGGCCGACCAGCACCCGCACGTGCGCCTCCATGACCGTATGATTTCTTTTCTTCCATAATGACACAATGCTAAACGGAAGCAAAGATAATCACTTTTATTTTGAAAAATGTATAACAAAAATCAAAAATAGATTTTATAAGAGAATTTGTAAAATTTGTGCAATTCGTGGTTTCAATAAGTTGATTCTATTTTGTGAATTTCCATTGTATTTCCGTTTTCCTAAGTCGCGATAAATCGCGCCTCTACAGCGGTTATCTCAACCACACACCATCTTTCTTCATCCAAACCTTTTCGGGTCCTTTGAACGGAAATCCTTT